>NZ_RZSR01000072.1:0-11213 GCF_004023265.1 Mesorhizobium sp. M1A.F.Ca.IN.020.06.1.1 | reverse complement strand
GTCCTCTTGGCCGAGGGCGAGGCGGAGACAGGTCATCCGACCGCCGACGCGCTGAGGGCGGCGATCGCCGCCAACCATCTGCCGAAGGCCGCTTTCGAGAACATGCTCGAAGCGCGTATCTTCGATCTCTACAACGATCCGATGCCGTCGCGGACCGACCTTGAGGGTTATTGCGGCGAGACGGCCGCGGCGATCATCCAGCTTGCGGCCATGGTGCTCGATCCGAATGCCGCGCCACGCTTTGCCGAACTGGCGGGCAGGGCGGGCTGCGCGCAGGCCATCACCGGCTTGCTGCTTTTGTTGCCGCTGCACCGTCGCCGTGGACAGTGCTTTATCCCCTCCGATATCCTGGCAGCCGCCGGCACCTCGCCGGAAGAGTTCGTCAAGGGCGACGGCGATGCTGCCGCGGAGCGCGCGGTCGGGGCGATGATCGCGCTGGCGCGAGAGCATCTCGGCGCTTTCGAGAAGGGCGCGTCGGCGCTCCCCGCGTCGCTGCGCCCCGCCTTCCTGCCGCTGGCGCTCACACATGCCTATCTCGACAGGATGGAAAAGCCGGGTCGGTCTCCACTCGGGGGCACTTCGACCCTCTCAACCCTGCGCCGGCACTGGCTGCTCTTGCGTCATGCCATGCATGGCTGGACGCCCCTTTGACGTAAACGTCAACCATGCTAGGGGTTCTGCGCGTGGACTCGCATCAGAGAAATGCGAGCCAGCGGAGGACCGCCTTTCCATGAGCCTGCCAGTTTTGGTCGTCCTTGTCGTGTTCGGCATCGCGCTGTCGGTGGCGGCCGTGCATTTCACCGGCGGTACGGCGACCGCGACGCTTGCCGGGGCTGAACACGCGCTCGCACGTTTTGCCGAAGACTTTCCAGACGAAAAGCCTGGGGCGGTCAGGCTGACATCGGACAGGCAAGCCGCCATCCTGGAACTCGACCCGCAGCGCTGCGGCATCGTCCAGAGCATCGGCGACTGTTTCCTAACCCGCATCGTCACGCCGCGGGATGTGCTCGCCCTGGTGCGGGAAGGTAATGTCTTGTCGCTGAAAATGGATGATTTCACCTGGAAAGGCGGGCGGTTTGCCCTCGCCGACGAGGCAGACGCGCTGACCGTGGCGGCGGTGCTGCTGAGGCACGATCAGATCCGAGAGGCGGCGTGATGGACGATTACAATTTCCCGCAGGTCACCCAGCTTGCCATCCCGTTCTTCGTCACGGCGATCCTGATCGAGCTCTGGCTGGTACGCACCGGCCGCGCCAAGGGATCGTTCGAGACGCGCGACACGCTGGCCAGCCTGATGATGGGGACGGGCAATGTCGTCGCCGGCCTGCTGCTCGGTGTCGTATCCTACTGGGCGCTGCTGTGGCTCTGGCAGTTCCGTTTCTTCAATCTCGGCCTGTCGATCTGGGTGTTTGTCGCCGCCTTCCTGCTCGATGATTTGCGTTACTATGTCTACCACCGCATCGCGCATCGGGTGCGCTGGGTTTGGGCCGAGCACGTCAACCATCATTCCAGCCAGCATTACAATCTCTCGACGGCGCTCCGGCAAAGCTGGACCGGTCTCTTCACCTTCATGTTCGTGCTGCAGGCGCCGCTGGTGCTGCTCGGCTTCCATCCGGCCGTCATTGCGTTCGTCTTCGGCTTCAACCTCGTCTGGCAGTTCTGGATCCACACCGAAACGATCGGCAAGATGTGGGGCTGGTTCGAATTCGTCTTCAACACGCCCTCGCACCACCGCGTCCACCACGCCACCAATCCGCGCTATCTGGACGCCAACTATGCCGGCACGCTGATCATCTGGGACCGCATGTTCGGCACTTTCGTTGCGGAACTGGACGAGGACCGGCCGCGCTACGGCATTGTCAAGAACATCGGCACCTTCAACCCGCTGAAGGTCGCCTTCCATGAATGGATCGGCATGTTCAAGGATGCGATGATGCCGGGACTGACGCTCGGCCAGCGTCTCAGCTATCTGATCCGGCCGCCAGGCTGGAGCCATGACGGCTCGCGCGATACGTCGGAGACGTTGAAGGCGGCCTATGTGCGGAGGAATCCGTCCGAAGCAGGAAAGCCGGGATTGCCGGCGGCGAGTGCCGAGCCGGCGGAGTAGCTATTCCGCTGCCTGCGCCTGCGAAGGCAGGCCCAGCCACACGCGACAATCGGCCAATGCGCGCGCCGTGATCGCGCGGCGCTTGGCAACGGTCTTGTCCTTGCCGCGCAGGCGCTTGCCTTCGGACTTTGGAGCCTCGACCGGCGGGAACAGGCCGAAATTGACGTTCATCGGCTGGAAGGAGCGCTTGCCCGGCTCGTCGTCGGAGACGATGTGGCCGCCGGTAATATGGTTGAGCAGCGCGCCGAAGGCCGTGGTCGACGGCGGCAGTGAGGCCGCCCGGCCGAGCCGTTCGGCCGCGGCGAAGCGGCCGGCGAGCAGGCCGATCGCGGCGCTTTCGACATAGCCTTCGCACCCGGTGATCTGGCCGGCAAAACGCAGGCCGGGGCGCGACTTCAGCTGCAGCGACGGATCGAGCAGCGTCGGCGAGTTGATATAAGTGTTGCGGTGCAGGCCGCCGAGGCGGGCGAATTCGGCATTCTCCAGTCCGGGAATGGTGCGGAAGATGCGGATCTGCTCGGCATGCTTCAGCTTGGTCTGGAAACCGACCATGTTGTAGAGCGTGCCCAGCGCATTGTCCTGGCGAAGCTGCACCACTGCATAGGCTTTGACCGACGGATTGTGGACGTTGGTCAGCCCCATCGGCTTCATCGGCCCGTAGCGCAGCGTCTCGACGCCGCGCTCGGCCATCACCTCGATCGGCAGGCAGCCGTCGAAATAGGGCGTGCCTTCCCACTGCTTGAACTCGGTCTTTTGGCCCTCCAGCAACGCCGCCACGAAGGCGAGATATTGCTCCTTGTCCATCGGGCAGTTGATGTAGTCCTTACCGGTGCCGCCGGGGCCAACTTTGTCGTAGCGCGACTGGTACCAGCAGGTGTTCATGTCGATGGTGTCGAAATGGACGATCGGCGCGATGGCGTCGAAAAAGGCGAGCGCATCGGCGCCGGTTGCTTCGGCAATCGACTGCGCAAGCGAAGGCGCGGTCAGCGGACCGGTGGCGATGATCGCTTGGTCCCAATCCGCCGGCGGAAGTCCAGGCACTTCCTCGCGCTGGATGGCAATCAGCGGATGCGCTTCGATTTTTGCGGTTACTGCCTCGGAAAAACCGTCGCGGTCGACGGCTAAAGCGCCGCCGGCCGGGACCTGGTGCGCGTCGCCGGCGCTCATGATCAGCGAGCCGGCGAGCCGCATTTCGGCATGGAGCAAGCCAACCGCATTGGTCTCGGCGTCGTCCGAGCGGAACGAGTTGGAGCAGACGAGCTCGGCGAGCCCGTCGGTCTTGTGCGCGTCGGTGCCGCGCACCGGGCGCATCTCGTGCAGCACGACCGGCACGCCGGCTTCTGCGATCTGCCATGCGGCTTCGGAGCCGGCGAGGCCGCCGCCGATGACGTGAACGGGATCTTTGCTCATGAGCGCCGAGATAGTCGCTTGGCGCGGCGAATGCAATTGCCGGCTTCGAGGGGCCGACTACCTCCAAAACAACAACACCCGCCGGGGGAGGAGGTCCGGCGGGTGTCGTTTTGGGGGTCGATCCTCGGGAGGAGGTGAAGATCGACCATATTCGTCATTGCCGGGGAGGAGGTCGGCTTTGACGAAATTCCTTCCGCCAATTGAAGGGGCGGATCCTTTCGGAGAACAACGCCCGCCGGGGGAGGAGGTCCGGCGGGCGCCGTTTCGGTGGTCAACCTTCGGGAGGAGGTAAAGGCTGACCGTATCCGTCAGGGTCGGGGAGGAGGTCGACCCTGGCGAGATTCCTTGTCAAACCGCCTTGCGGGCGATCATCTTGATCTCGTCGCGAACGATGCCGAGATCATTGAGCTGGCGGTTCGAAAGCCGACCCAGCTCAGAAACCGTCTCGCGATAAACGCGCCAGTTACGGTAGCTGCGGATCAGGTTCATTGTCTTGCTCTTCTCAAAAACTGGTTCGGACCATTCGCGGTCCGAAGCGGATTAGACCGCCTTGCGAGCGACGTAGTGGATGTCGCTGCGGCTGATGCCGAGGTCGGTCAGTTCACGGTTCGACAGGCGGCTCAGCTCGGAAACGGTGTCCCGGTAGCGGCGCCAGTTGCGGTAGTTGCGGATCAGGTTCATGGTAGTGCTCGTTTCGTCTTTGGTTCGGATCATTCCGTTTGTGTACGAACGGAAAATAGGCAGGGTCATATCGGTTTAAAAGTACCATTGGTGCATGGCAGCAATGCAAATTGTGCAATGCAACATTAACGGCGATTCACGCTTGCGCCATAAGGAAGACCGAATCGGAAAATGCCGTTGCGTCAACGATTTGCGGCGCGAGGTAGTAAAAATGGCCAAGCTCGGGGGAACGGATGGCGGGCTATGCGACGAAGGTGAGGGCCGATATCGCCCGCTGGCGGGCGGCGGGCCTGATCGACGCGCCGACGGCGGACGCATTGACGCGTGACGTTGCCGCCAACGATCGCGCCTCGCTGAGCTTCGGCTCTATCCTGGCCATGATGGCGGCGTTACTGTTCGGTGCCGCGATCCTGATCTTCGTCGCCGCCAACTGGGAAGCCATTCCGCGCCTGGCGCGTGTGACGGCGCTGTTTGCTGTCATCCTCGGCGGTTATGTCGCTGGCGCCGTTCTGAAGACACGCGACCATGCGGCGATCGGTGAGGCGCTATGGATCATCGCCGCCGCGGCCTTTGGCGGGTCAATCGCGCTGATCGGTCAGATGTATCATCTGTCGGGCGACGAGGCTTCGGCATTGCTGACGTGGTGCGCCGGCACGGCGCTGGCGGCGGTCGCATTGCGCTCGAACCCGCTCACCGTCGCCTCCGTCGGCATCGCCGATGCCTGGCTGTTCCTTAAATGGGGAGGATTTTTCCGCCGGGCCGAGTTCCCGCATCTCTTCGCCGCTATCGTGCTGGTGCTGTTCGCCATTTCATTCTGGACACGCAGCCAGGCGGCGCGGCACGTCATCATCCTTTCGATCGTATTCTATCTCCTGCTGCTGGCGATCGACCACAACACGCTCCAGGTCGCGATTCCGCTCGTGCTCGTCTCGATGCTGCTGTTCGCGGCAGCGATCTTTGTCGCCGAACCCGTCGACAGCGTCGTGCAACTCGGCGGCAGGCTGCCATTGCATGCGCTCATCGGCTTTCTTGCCGGCCTCGCAATGGTCCAGTTCGAACTGGCCGATGAGGCGAGCTACAACAGCGGCTTTGCCATTGCCTCGGCAGCCGCGCTTGCCGGCATCGTCGCGGCGATCATGCTCGGCGGCCGTGAAAGCAGAGGCTTGCGCTGGGTGGCGTATGCCGGCTTTGCCTTCGAGCTCGCCATTATCTATGTGGTGATGTTGCAGTCGATGCTCGACACGGCGGGCTTCTTCCTGTCCGCGGCCGTGCTGCTGGGAATACTGGCGCTGGTCATCATCCGCGTTGAAAAACGAATGAAGACGCCCGCCGGAGGAGCAGCGGCATGAGCGGCAAAAGACTGATCATCGCGGCGCTGGTGACGGCGCTTGTCCAAATCGGCTTGCTGGGCTGGATCATCGCCGGACGCGCGGCGATCCTGCGCAACGGCAAGGAGGTCCTGCTCAAGGTTGAGCCCGTTGACCCGCGCGATCTTCTGCGCGGCGATTATATTTCGCTTGGCTATGACATCTCGCGCATCCCGGTGAAGCTTATCGCCAACATTCCGCCGGGCAAGTTCACCAGCAATGACTCCGAGATCGTCGTCAGGTTGAAGAAGGCTGTGGACGGCTACTGGCAGCCGAGCGCGGCATGGTTCGATCAGGCGCCGGCGCCTGCCGCTTCCGATGAGGCCGACATTGTCGGGCATGTAGCGGATGGCTGGGATCTGCGCTCACCCGAGATGACGATCACGCCGGAATACGGGATCGAGCGTTTCTACCTGCCGGAGGGCAAGGGGATGGCGATCCAGAACGACATGCGCGTGCGGCCGTTCGGCGTCAAGCTGGCGCTCTCCGCCAATGGCAAGGCGCAGATCAAGGCGCTCATGGACGGCGACAAGACGCTGTTCGAGGAGCCGCTTTATTAGTGTGTTCGGGCCTGGGCGTCAGCGCGACGGTCCGCGTTAACGACGGTCCTGGTTATGGACATCGCCCGTCTCGGCGATGATTTTGGGATAGGGACCGATCGATATCGTATAGCTGAAGTCCGCTACGCCTTTCTCCTGCTTGTGTGTCGAGGGGCTGCGCACAATCCAGTCGTAGATGCCTGAGACCTTGCAGCGATCGTTGGCGCAGCTGACCGCAATGCTGTCATTGCGGACGTTGTATCCGCGTTCAGGCCATCGCTGGTAATAGCTCCTCTTGTCCTCAATGATCGAACTTAGGTTCGTCAACTTGCCATGATAGTCGACCGTGGGAGCGTAGGACGCCTGAGCCTGAGCAAGAGCGAAATCGTTGTTATCGCCATGATGCTCGATGAGGTCCCTGACGAAGGTGACCGCAACGCTTTCCGGCTGTTGCCTGGCGTCGGGCGCAGGAGCGGACACGGACGCAGGATCCGGCGTCGTTGATACCTGCAATGCATCTGCTTGCGGCTGGTTCGCTGCGGCATTGGTCACACGCAACTCTGCCATTTCGCTGGCCGACAGGTACCGTATGTCATGCTTGTCATAGCTCGAAGCCAATTCCATCAGCTTGGGATCCGCTCCCATCTCGATCACATAGGATATGATTGCGGCCGTGCCGAACTGGAAACGGGCCTCCGCGTCTTCATTTGACATCCCGTCGGCCGGTTTGAGGGACGGCCGATGAACGCCGATGGAACCTGGTTCGGCAACGCGGTGGACGCCGCCCAGGAAGGCCAGTGAGCAGGCTGAGGCGCACTGCAATTGGCGAAGCTGAAAAGTATCCAACCCCGCCGCGCGGATCAGTCGCCCCAAGCGAATCGCACTGCCGACGTTGCCGCCGCGGGAGTTGAATACGATCATCCTGGCCCTGCTGCTCGCAACCGCGTTGCTGAAGGCGTTCAGGGGTTCATTGGCGCCAAACTCACCGGATACAAGAAGCATTGGCTGCTGGCCCGGAGAGGAAACCGAAGTGTACTCCAAGGCCTCAACGTGACATGTCGCTGCCGCGACAGCCGACCCCGCCGCCAGAACCAGAGAAACTAGGCGCACAAGCTGACAGAGCCCCAACCTGCCTGTTGCTGCGACTAAGAACCTGTTGACGCGCTATTTCAAGGGAATTGCACACGAAAAAGCGGATTGTCTGCTCGAGCCTTGCGTGCGCCGCCAGAAGTTGATGGCTCCGGTCCTTCCTTGCAAAGGTTCGGGGACACGCTTCGCTCTGACGACCATAGGGTGACCTACACCACCTGGAAGCTCGCCAAGGCGAAGGGTGGTGCGGATGAAGGGACTCGAACCCCTGACCTCCGGACCCAAATCCGGCGCTCTTCCTCTGAGCTACATCGGCGATCCCAACACTCCGAAACGGCGCCGTACACAGCGCGGCAAAGCCGGCTGCGCGGGCGGAGACGAAAGCTCCAACCGTTGTGCTCGCTTCGGTTTTCGTGACCGGGAGCGCGCCTATAGACCCTGCGACGGCTTGTCGCAAGCGGCATTATCGCGGGGGCTTGCGGCTTCTTGCGGCTGTGGCATTTCGGCCACAGTGCTGAGCTGGGCAGACCTATGCCGTCAGAAGGTGACGCGGCCGAGCACTTTGAGGCCGTCTCCATTAGGCGCCACGACCACGGCCTCGCCCTCGCGCGGCGAGACGCCGGTGAGCGCCTGGATGTTTTCCAGATGCGTGACCAGCACCAGATTGTCAGAGCCGGAATAGCCCCGGATCTCCTTCATCACCGCCTCCATCTGAGCGGCCTTCTCAGCCGAATCGGTCTTGAGCAAGTCGAGCGGCGCAAATGGTTTCGGTTCGGCCTCGAAAGCGATGCGGGCGGTGTCAAGGCAGCGGCAGTAGCGGCTGGAGAGCACACGCTCGATGGGCGCTGCGCGCGCCGCAAACAGCGCCCCGATGCGGCTTGACTGCTGCTTGCCGCGCTCGGACAGGTTGAGCTGGCTGGCGCAATTGCCGATGTCGAAATTCGCCGGATCGGTGGTCCCGGTGACGAAGGCATGCCTAAGCTGGACGATATGGCCGCCATCGCGCAGCAGCGCCCAGCCGGCGTCGGTTGCGTGGGCGAGGGTGGGAACGGCAAGCAGGAAAAGCGCCAGGGCAAGTCGCAGCATGTGAAGTCCTTATGGCGGCCGGAGAGGCCGGGGCCATCTTCGGCATATAGGGACCGCAAAGCCGGCTGAAAAACAAGCAGAGGACCAACGGTCGGCCGGAGAACGGCCGATTGCACGGCGCTCGAGGCTTGCCTATCACGGTAAAGATGTCTCCGCCCGAACAATGACGCCGCTCACCGAAACCGTCCTCTTCGTCTTCAGTCTCGTTGCGCTCGGCTATCTCGCCGGCCTTACCGGCTATCTGAAGCCGGCAAGTGGTGAGGGCATATCCGAATTCGCCGTCAACGTGGCTATGCCGCTGCTCTTGTTCCAGACGATGGTGAACTCCGATTTCCATGGCGTGGCGCCGTGGTCGCTGTGGAGCGCCTATTTTGCGGCGGTTGCCGTCACCTGGTCCGCCGGGCACTTGGTCATGACGCGCCTCTTCGGCCGCGATGCCCGCGCCGGCATCGTCGGCGGCGTGTCCTCGGCCTATTCCAATGTCGTGCTGCTTGGCGCGCCCTTCATCCTCGGCATATTCGGCACCAGCGGCTTCGAGGTGCTGTCGCTGCTGGTCTCGATCCACCTGCCTGTCATGATGATGGCGTCAATCGTGCTGTTCGAGATGTTCGGTCGTCGCGACGACGAGTCTGTGCATCCGTTGCGCGTCATCCGGAATTTCCTCAGGCGGCTGTTCGTCAACCCGCTGATCATCGGCATTCTCGCGGGGCTCGCCTGGCGCTTCATCGGCGCGCCGCTGCCGCCGCTGATCGAGCGGCTGGTCGACGCGCTGGCCGATACGGCCGGGCCGGTGGCGCTGTTTGCGATGGGGCTCAGCCTGCGCCGCTTCGGCATTTCCGGCAACGTGCGCCCAGCGCTCGCGCTGTCGGCGCTGAAACTCTTCCTGATGCCGGCCTTGGTGCTGCTCGCGGTCTGGCTGCTCGGCCTGCCGCCGCTGACGGCAAAGGTCGCCGTGGTCGTGGCGGCGCTGCCTTCCGGCATCAATTCCTATCTCATCGCCGTCCAATTCAACACCGGCCAGGCGCTGGCGTCCAACCAGATGACGATCGCCACGGCCAGCGCGGTGCTCACCACATCCTTCTGGCTGACGGTGGTCCTGCATGTGTTCGGCTAGCGCTCGTTTTTGCTGGCCCAACCCCTATATGCCATCTTGTGATTGCTTGCCGGGCTTTCCCTAGGTAAGAGCAATGCGCCAGCGTGCAGCCTTGCACGCCCCCGAATATCCAGAAAAACGGCCGATCAGCGCGCCGAACGGAGGCCAGACCATGCTTCAGAAAACCAGTCATTTCATGCGCCAGGCCAATCTCATCAACGGCGAATGGGTGCAGGCCGACAGCGGCCAGACCATCGACGTCAACAATCCGGCGACCGGCCTGAAGATCGGCACCGTGCCGAAGGCCGGCAAGGCCGAAACCCGCCGCGCCATCGAGGCCGCCGATGAAGCATTCAAGAGCTGGCGCAAGACCACCGCGCTCGAGCGCTCGAAGCTTCTGCGCAAGCTGCACGACGCAATGATGGACAATCAGGACGTGCTGGCCGAGTTGCTCACCATCGAGCAGGGCAAGTCGCTGTTCGAATCCAAGGGCGAGATCGGCTCGGCCGCGAGCTATATCCTCTGGTTCGCCGAGGAAGGCCGCCGCACCTATGGCGACATCGTGCCGTCGCCCTGGGGCGACCGCCGCATCCTGGTGACGAAGGAGCCGGTCGGCGTCATTGCCGCCATCACGCCATGGAACTTCCCGTCCTCGATGCTCGCCCGCAAGCTCGGACCGGCGCTGGCCGCGGGCTGCACGGCCGTGGTCAAACCGGCCTCGCAGACGCCTTATTCGGGCCTCGCCTGGGGCGCGCTCGCCGAAGAGGTCGGCTTCCCCAAGGGCGCCATCAACATCCTGACAGGTTCGGCCGGCGAGATCGGCGACGAGATCTGCGCCAACCCGCTGGTCAAGAAGATCACCTTCACCGGCTCGACCGAGGTCGGCAAGATCCTGATTCAGAAGTCGTCGACGACGGTCAAGAAAGTGTCGATGGAACTCGGCGGCAATGCTCCGTTCCTGGTCTTCGACGATGCCGACATCGATCGCGCCGTCACCGGCGCCATCACCGCGAAGTACCGCAATTCCGGCCAGACCTGCGTCTGCACCAACCGCTTCCTCGTCCAGGCGGGTATCTATGACAAGTTCGTCGAGAAGCTCGCCGCTGCCAGCAACAGTCTGAAGGTCGGCTCCGGCCTGGAAGAAGGCGTGCAGCAGGGGCCGCTGATCGACGAGAAAGCGGTCGAGAAGGTCGAGGAACTGATCGCCGATGCCACCTCGAAGGGCGGCAAGGTCGTTGCCGGCGGCAATCGCCATGCGCTCGGCGGCTCGTTCTTCCAGCCGACGGTCATCGCCGACGCCACGCCCAAGATGCGCTTCATGAAGGAAGAGATCTTCGGGCCGGTCGCCCCGGTGTTCAGGTTCGAGACCGAGGAAGAAGCGATCGCATTGGCCAACGACACCGAGTTCGGCCTCGCCTGCTATTTCTACACCGGCGATCTCGGCCGCGCCTTCCGCGTCATGGAAGGGCTGAAATACGGCATGGTCGGCGTCAATGAAGGCCTGATCACCACGCCCGAGGCGCCGTTCGGCGGCGTCAAGGAATCGGGCCTCGGCAAGGAAGGCGGACATCAGGGCATCGAGGACTATCTCGACACCAAATATGTCTGCCTCGGTGGCCTCGGCCTCTGACACCGCTCGACTGGCGGGGCAGGCATCAGGCCTGCCCTTGCCGGAGATGGCCGGCGTAGTCCACAGATCAATGAACTGACATTTTCGGGCACAGCGATGAAGGACCGCGAGGTCTTCGGCACGACGCAGGCGGGCGAGGCCGTTCGCCGCTTCACCATCCGTGGCGGTGGTCTCACGGCCAACATCATCGGGCTTGGCGGGATCATCCAGGA
>NZ_RZSR01000731.1:0-3085 GCF_004023265.1 Mesorhizobium sp. M1A.F.Ca.IN.020.06.1.1 | reverse complement strand
CCCGGCGCCATCATCGCGCGGGCGACTCGCCAAAGCATCCCGGTCCAACAACAGGAAGGCAAAGGCGAAAATGCGTCGGCGAAGCTTTAGGCCAAGCATCTTGCCGGTGTGGACCAAACTTTTGCCGGTCCGCGCGGGCGGGATGCCCGCAGCCCCAGGTCAGAAGCCGTGCTCGATGCGTTCGAAGATGACGTTGGTGAAGGCCGAGATCTGGCTGCCGATGAACGGGCCGGTCAGCGCCACGACCAGCATGATGGCGACGATCTTGGGCACGAAAGTGAGGGTGATTTCCTGAATCTGCGTCAGCGCCTGGATAAGCGCGATGCCGATACCGACGGCCATAGCCACGAGCACCACCGGCGCGGAGGCGGTAAGCACCGTCCACACCGCATATTGCACGATATCGAGGGCGTCGGCCTCGTTCATGGGCAGACCCTATGCGAAACTCGAGGCGGCCGGCTTGATCGATACGCCCGCGCCGACAGGGACCTCGGTGCCGTCCTGCAGCACCGCGATCAGGCCGCTGCTTGCGAGCTTCACCGAAGCCACGGTCCCTGTTGTCTTGCCGTCGGCGGCGGTGATCGAACGGCCGATCAGCGCGTCCGCCTGCGACAGCGCCGAGGATTGCATGATCTGGTCGAGCTTGCTGTTGGTCTGCACCGATTGCTCGACCTGCGAGAAGGTCGCGAGCTGCGCGACATATTCCGTCGAATCCATCGGCTTGGTCGGATCCTGGTTCTTCATCTCGGCGATCAGAAGCTTCAGGAACGACTGGTAGTCGACCGCCGTCTTCGAGGTCTGCTGGCTGCTGGCCTGGGTGGCGCCAACCGGGATCGTCGTTGTCATGTCCACGGCCATCTTTATGCTCCCACAGCCAGCGCGCGCGGCGCTTCCGGAATGTCGTCATTGCCGCCAAGCGCTTGGCGCTCGAGCGGATAGAGCGCGCGGATCGCCTTCAGCGCCTCGTAGATATGATCCTCGCCGACCATGCGGTCGATCTGCTTCAGCGCGCTGCAGATTTCCTGATTGTCGAAGCTTGCGATCAGCATCGGCAGCGAGCGGCGGAACATGTCGCGGGCCTCGGAGGCGCCCGGCGGGTTGATCAGCATGATCTGCACGATGAAATAGAGCTGCCTGAGCGGCGTCGAGGCCTGCTCGGCCTGGATGACGTGGCTTTCGAGCAGGAACTGAACGTCGTTCATCAGCTCGATCGTGACCTTGCGGTCGACCCGGATGACGGCGCCGTTGATGTAGATCTTCTCGTTCGGCTTCAGCGAGATCTTCAGCGTGTTGCTCATTGGATGCCGTCTCGGATGATCTGGGAGACCTCGATCAATCCTTCGAAATTGTTGGTGCGGCCCTGCCGGATGTCTTCCGTTTCGCGCAGCAGCCACAGGCCGATCGAGATCAGATTGGCGCGCAGTTCCTTGGGCAGCGCATTGTCGCTGGAGCCGAGATCCTCGACGAAGGTGGTCCAGATGCGGTTGGTGAAGTGCAGCGCCTCGACCGCCTCAATCGACTCCGGCCCAACGGAAGCAGCCGTGGACAACATGTCGATCGATCGGGTGAGCAACTGCCGCTCCCGGTCCTTGGCGTCGGCGACGGAGTCGGTCTGGATGTCGGCGTAGGAGAATTGATACATCGTCGGAGCTCTGGCGTTCCGGTGAGAGTGTCAGGTGAGATAGTTCAACAGGCTCAGTTGCTGCAGTCGCGCGGTCAAGGCGAAGGACGTTTCGATATGCTGCGTCAGGTCGGCCACGCGGGTGGCGGCCTCCGAGGGATCGACGCCTTCGAGGTCGATGATGTGCTTCTCGAACAGATCGACCTGGGTCTTCATGCGATCGCTGGCGTCGGACACGCGCTTCTGGGCGAGGCCGGCTTCGGACTGCACCTGAACGATGCCGCCGATGGCCTCGCCGACCAGCTTTTGCGCGCGACTGACGATCGTATTCTGCCCGGCCTCGCTGATGTTGCCGGCAAAGAGCGTGCCGACCATGGCGGCCGCCATGGCGAGCTTGCGGATGCCTTGCTCGTTGGCGCTGACCGATGTCTGCGTGGTCTCGTTCAATGAAATGCGGCTGGTGATCTGGTCGTCGGTGGCGTTCGACCAGTTGGCCTGCCAGCCGGAGCCCAGGAACTGCGGCTCGACCGCGGTGGTGATGAAGTCGTCCATCTGGGCGGCGGTGATGTTGGCGGCCGCGGGGTCGTTCTGGGTGAAGCCGAAATAGCTGGTGAAGGCGGCGTCGAACGCCGCCTTGGCGGGCGAGCCGGCGGCGCTGAAGTCGTCGATCGGCTTGACGTCGGTGTTGGTCCCGGCAAACAGGTATTCGCCGTTGACGCTGGTGTTGAGGATGCCCGTCATCTGCTGCAGCGCCGTGGCGCCGGCGGTCTGGGTGATGCTGGTCGAGGAGTCGCCCGATACGGCGCTGGTCAGCGCCGTCAGCAGATCCTGCGCGACATCGGAGAGCTGACCCAGCGAATCCTGTGTCGAAGTCAGACGCGCGGCGACCAGCGAGTTCGAATCGACGATGCCGTTCAACCGGTCGAGATCGCGCTGGAAGGTGACGGCCTGTGTCGTGCGCCCGCCGAGCGCCAGGCCGACATCCGCTACCTTGCCGGTCTGGGATTCGGTGGTCGCCTTGACGAGATCGGCCTGCATGCGCATCTGCTGATAGCGCAGGGCGTTGGAGATGGCGGCTGAGGAGACGGCTGTCGCTTTCATGGACTACCCCACCGCGCCCAACAAGGCGTCCAGCATGTCGTCGACGGTCTTCATCATGCGCGCCGACGCCTGATAGGTATGCTCGAGGTCGAGAAGCAGGGACATTTCCTGGTCGACATTGACGCCGGTATCGTTCGACAGCGCTTCGGCGGTGCGAGTGGACAGCGCTTCCTTCGCGTCTGCGTTGGTCGACGCCTGCTGGCGCACGCCTTCGAACCAGCCGATGGTGTTGGCCGCGTAATCCGAGACGCCGGAGCTGACCGTGATGCCGGCGGAGGTGTCGAAGGCCATCGGCTGGTCGAGCCTGTTGCCGTAGGCGATCAGCAGGTCAGAATAGGAGGCGCCGCCGCCGGTGTTGGAAAC
>NZ_RZSR01000730.1:0-3091 GCF_004023265.1 Mesorhizobium sp. M1A.F.Ca.IN.020.06.1.1 | reverse complement strand
GAACGGCATCATGC
This sequence comes from Mesorhizobium sp. M1A.F.Ca.IN.020.06.1.1, assembly GCF_004023265.1. Classification (NCBI taxonomy): domain Bacteria; kingdom Pseudomonadati; phylum Pseudomonadota; class Alphaproteobacteria; order Hyphomicrobiales; family Phyllobacteriaceae; genus Mesorhizobium; species Mesorhizobium sp. M1A.F.Ca.IN.020.06.1.1. The sequence goes on along the minus strand of NZ_RZSR01000730.1, from coordinate 3,077 downwards.
GCGGCAAGCGCATCCCGGTCGAGCAGGCGCGCAAGGCGCTCGAAGGCAAGCTGCGCATGCCTTATTCGCTGATCGGGCTCGACATCTGGGGAGAGGACATCGAAGGCAACGCCCAGGTTTTCTCGACCGGTGACGCCGACGGGCTTTGCCATTGGACCGGACGCGGCATCCTGCCCGTCAACTGGACGGCGCATCCGACGGCGCTTTTGCCCCTGTGGCTCGCCGACGAGGCCGGCGCACCCTATCTCGGCGATCCGCGCCGCGCGCTCGCCCGCATCCTCGACCGCTACGCAGCGCTTGGTCTGACGCCGGTTACCGCGACCGAGCTTGAATTCTATCTCGTCGATCCGACATCGCAGCGTCCGGTCGGTCCTGTCTCGCCGGTCACCGGCCGGCGTCTCGATTCCGATGCGGCGCTTTCGATCGACGAAATCGACGATTTCGAAGGCTTCATTCACGACATCTACGAAGCCTGCCGCATGCAGGGCATTCCGGTCGATACGGCGATCGCCGAGAACGGCGTCGGCCAGTTCGAGATCAACCTCAACCACGTTCCGGATGCCTTGCGCGCCGCGGACGACGCCGTGCTTTTCAAGCGCACGGTCAAGGGCATCGCGCGCAAGCACGGCTTTGCCGCCTGCTTCATGGCCAAGCCCTATGGCGAGCGCGCCGGCAACGGTTTCCATGTTCATTTCAGCGTGCTCGACAAGGACGGCCGCAACATCTTCGACGACGGCAGCGACCAGGGCTCCGACACCATGCGCCACGCCGTCGGCGGCCTGCTCGCGGCCATGGCCGAAAGCACGCTGGTGTTCGCGCCGCATTTCAACTCCTACCGCCGCTTGCGCCCGCGCTCCTATGCGCCGACGGCTGTCGCCTGGGGCTACGAAAACCGCATGGTGGCGATCCGCATTCCAGGCGGCCCGTCTGCCGCGCGCCGCATCGAGCATCGCGTTTCCGGCGCCGACGCCAATCCCTATCTGGTGCTGGCGGCGATCCTGGGTGCCGCGCTGATGGGCATCGAGCGGCAGCTGTCGCCTGGCGAGCCGACCGGCGGCGAGGGACAGGGCCTCACGCTTGCCAAGCTGCCGCCTGACTGGGCCTCGGCGATCGCCGCCTTCGAGACCGGCAAGCGCGTCGCCGAAATCTTCCCGGCCGTGCTGCGCGACGCTTTCATCGCCTGCAAACGCCAGGAGTTGAACACCTTCGCGCTCAATGTCAGCGACTTCGAGATCGAGACCTATCTCGAAAGCGTCTAACCCCGCGCGGGGCTATTCTCCCGACCGGGCCCGCTGGCGCTCTTGCACGATGACGGCCAGGATCAGCAGCGCGCCCTTGGCGAGCAGCTGGTAGAAGGTCGGCACGGAGGTCAGGATCATGCCGTTGTTGAGGACGCCGATGATCAGCACCCCTAACATGGCGCCGATGATCGTGCCCTTGCCGCCCTGCAGCGCGCAGCCGCCGAGGATCGCGGCGGTGATAGCCTCTAGCTCCAGCCCCTGGCTGCCGGAGGCGGGCTGTCCGGACATGGTGCGGCTGGCCAGCACCAGTCCCGCCACCGCCGCCGCGAAGCCGCTCATCGCATAGATCGAGATCTGGTAGCGGCGGATCGGGATGCCGGCGAGCCGCGCCACCGTCGGATTGCCGCCGAGCGCGTAGATGTTGCGGCCGACGACCGTCTCACGGGTGAAGACGATGAAAGCCGCCATCGCCGCGATCAGCAGCCAGATGGCGAAGGGCAGCCCGAACAGCGTGCCGATGCCCAGCGCGCGCAGGCTGTCGCCGGTGATCGGTATGGAATTGCCGTTGTTCATCAGATAGGCGAGGCCGCGGAAGGCCGACATCGTGCCAAGCGTCGCGATCACCGCATTGACCGGCCCGTAGACGACGATCAGCCCGTTGACTGCGCCTGCCAGCAATCCGGCGAGCAGGCCGGCGAGGATGCCGGCGGGGATCGAGCCGGTTTCCTGGGCGGCGACGGCCAGCACCATCGTGCTCAGGCCGACGATCGACCCGACCGAGATGTCGAGCCCGCCCGATACGATGACGACGGTCTGCGCCATTGCCAGGATGCCGAGAATGGTGACCGCGAGGCCTATGTTGATCAGGTTGCGCGGCGTGAAGAAGACGTCCGGCCTCAACACGCCAAAGATCGCCAGCAGCACGACCAGAGCGATCAGCAGGCTGATGTTTTGCGCGCCGATGCGGCCAAACAGGCTGGCCGGCGCGCGCTCGCGTGCGGCGGTCGCGGTATCGGTCACGACACCCTCCTTTCGATTGCTTTCTTGTCCGAGCGCATGGCCAGTGCCAGCACCGCCTCCTCGCTCGCCTCTTGCCACGGCAGCTCGCCACTGATGCGGCCGCTCTGCATGACCAGGACGCGGTCGGCAAGGCCGAGCAGCTCTGGCATCTCCGAGGAGATGAGCAGGATGGCGAGGCCCTGGTCGGCCAGGCTTTCGATGAGCCTGTAGATCTCCGCCTTGGCGCCGACATCGATGCCGCGCGTCGGCTCGTCGAGGATCAGGACCGCCGGCCCCCGTGCCTGCCAGCGCGCGAAGACGACTTTCTGCTGGTTGCCGCCGGACAATTTCCCCACGGCCTGCTCGATCGACGGCGTCTTGACCCGGAGCTCGGCGACATGGCGGGCGACCAGCGCGCGCTCGCGCCTGCGGCTGAAGAAGCCGTAGCGCGACACCTTGTCGGGTACCACGAGGCTGACATTGTCGCGCACCGCCTGCATCAAAAGCAGGGCCTCCTGCTTGCGGTCCTCCGGCACCAGCCCGATTTCGGCGGCAACCGCATCCGCCGGCTCGCGCGGCCTGTAAGGCCGGCCGCCGACGGCCATCCGCCCGGAGAGCAGTGGATCGAGGCCGACGACGGCGCGCGCGACTTCCGTCCGTCCCGCGCCGACCAATCCGCCCAGGCCGACGATCTCGCCTGCCCTGACCTCGAAGCTGATCCCGTCGACGCGGCGTGTCGTGACGCCTTCGAGCGCCAGCCGGACCGGCCCGAGCGCACGCACTTTTCGGTTGAACAGGTCGCTTACCGGCCTGCCGACCATCAGCCGCACCATGCGC
>NZ_RZSR01000729.1:0-3092 GCF_004023265.1 Mesorhizobium sp. M1A.F.Ca.IN.020.06.1.1 | reverse complement strand
GCGGTCTCCTTGGCAAGCTCGGCGGCGATCTTCTCGCGATCGACGGTCTCGATGACATCGAAAAGCGCCACCGCTTCCTTCGTCTTGTTGGATTGCAGCGGCCCGATCAGGTGCAGCTCGATGTCGGGAAACGCCGCTTTCAGCGCCGGCCATTTACCTTGAGCTTCCTGCACGCGGTTCTCGCCGAAAACACGCTGGCCCGCCTCGATGACCGGGCGGATATCTTCGGCCGCGAAGGTCTTCGAGACCGCAACCAGCATGACGGCGCCGGGCTCACGCTTTGCCTCGCGTTCGGCGCTTGCGATCTTCGCCTTGACCGCGCGAAGCTGTTCGACGGGGCTCGTCATGTCCATATCCTGCCCATAGTTTTAGCACCAACGCCGGATCGCCACAGTTGACGGGTCTGGCAATCCATGGTGAACACCGACATTGTCTCGGCTGCCGGCCTTGCCCAGCGCCGCGCACCCGCTTTTAAGTGAAAAACATCTGATGGCAACCGAACGATACAATCCGCGCACGTCAGAGCCCAAATGGCAGAAGGCCTGGGCCGAAAAGAAGCTGTTCGAGGCCAGGAACGAGGACCCGAAGCCGAAATACTACGTGCTCGAGATGTTCCCTTATCCCTCGGGGAAGATCCATATCGGCCACACCCGCAACTATACGATGGGCGACGTCGTCGCGCGCTACAAGCGGGCCAAGGGCTTCAACGTGCTGCACCCGATGGGTTGGGACGCCTTCGGCATGCCGGCCGAGAATGCCGCGATGCAGAACAAGGTCCATCCCAAGGACTGGACCTACGAAAACATCGCCGTCATGCGCGAGCAGCTCAAGATGATGGGCCTGTCGCTCGACTGGGCGCGGGAGTTCGCCACATGCGACGTCGACTACTATCACCGCCAGCAGATGCTGTTCCTCGACTTCGTCGAGAAGGGGCTGGTGACGCGCAAATCCTCCAAGGTCAACTGGGACCCGGCAGACATGACGGTGCTCGCCAACGAGCAGGTCATCGACGGCCGCGGCTGGCGCTCGGGCGCGCTGGTCGAGCAGCGCGAGTTGACGCAGTGGTTCTTCAAGATCACCGATTTCGCGCAGGACCTGCTGGATTCGCTCGGCCGTCTCGACGAATGGCCGGAGAAGGTCAAGCTGATGCAGCATAACTGGATCGGCCGCTCGGAAGGGCTGCTGATCCGCTGGCCGCTGGCGGCTGCAAGCTCTGCCAAGATCGGCGGCGACATGCACGAGCTGGAAGTCTACACGACCAGGCCGGACACCATCTTCGGCGCCTCCTTCATGGCGGTCGCGGCGGATCATCCGCTGGCCAAACAAGCCGCCGAGAACAATCCGGCGCTGGCCAAGTTCATCGACGAGGTCCGCCATATGGGCACCTCGGTGGCGGCGCTTGAGACGGCCGAAAAGAAGGGTTTCGATACCGGCATCCGCGTCGTCCATCCTTTCGACGACGGCTGGACGCTGCCTGTCTACGTCGCGAATTTCGTGCTGATGGAGTATGGCACGGGCGCCATCTTCGGCTGCCCGTCGGGCGATCAGCGCGACCTCGACTTCGCCAACAAATCCGGCCTGCCGGTAGTCCCGGTAGTGATGCCGGAAGACGGCGACGCAAAAAGCTTCCAGATCACCGAGGAGGCCTATGTCGACGACGGCGTGATGATCAATTCGCGCTTCCTCGACGGCATGAAGCCGCAGCGCGCGTTCGACGAGGTGGCGAAGCTGCTCGAACAGAAGACGATCGGCGGCCGGCCGATGGCGGAGCGCAAGGTGAATTTCCGCCTGCGCGATTGGGGCATCTCGCGCCAGCGCTACTGGGGCTGCCCGATCCCGATGATCCACTGCGAGGCCTGCGGCGTGGTGCCGGTGCCGAAGGCCGATCTGCCGGTGAAACTGCCTGACGACATCGAGTTCGACCGTCCGGGCAATCCGCTCGATCGGCATCCGACATGGCGTCACGTGAAATGCCCGCAATGCGGGCGCGACGCGCGGCGCGAGACCGACACGATGGATACGTTCGTCGATTCGTCGTGGTATTTCGCGCGCTTCACCGCCCCCTGGGCGAACGAGCCGACCGAGCCGAAGGCGGCGGACGAGTGGCTGGCGGTGGACCAATATATCGGCGGCATCGAGCACGCGATCCTGCATCTGCTCTATTCGCGCTTCTTCACGCGTGCCATGCGCGAGACCGGCCATTTGAACCTCGCCGAGCCGTTCAAGGGCCTGTTCACGCAAGGCATGGTGGTGCACGAGACCTACCGCGTCGGCGGTCCGTCGACAAATGGGCGCTGGCTGTCGCCGAGCGAGGTCAGGATCGAGGATGCCGGCGGCAAGCGCCGCGCCATCGAGATCGCGACCGGCGAGGAAGCGTCGATCGGCGCGCTCGAGAAGATGTCGAAATCGAAGAAGAACACGGTGAGTCCGGAGGAGATCACCGACGGCTACGGAGCCGATACCGCGCGCTGGTTCATGCTGTCGGACTCGCCGCCGGAGCGCGACGTCGAATGGACCGACGAAGGTGCCGCCGGCGCGCATCGCTTCGTGCAGCGCGTCTGGCGCCTGGTGCAGATCGCGGCCGAACAGCTTGCCGACGTGAAGCCGGCCGCGGCGAGCGAAGGCGAGGCAGGTGCAGTTTCCAAGGCCGCGCACAAGATCCTTAAGGCGATCGGCGAGGACATCGAGAAGCTCGGCTTCAACCGAGCTATCGCCCGCATCTACGAGCTTGCCAATGCGCTGGCCGTGCCGCTCAACGACGTCGCCGAAGGCAAGGCTGACGCGGCGCTGAAGGGCGCCTGCCGCGAGGCCGTCGAGATCCTGGTGCATGTGATCGCGCCGGTGATGCCGCATCTGGCCGAGGAATGCTGGGAGGCGTTGGGCGGCACCGAGATGGTCGCCGAACGGCCGTGGCCTGCCTACGATCCGGCCCTGGTCGTCGACAACGAGATCATGCTGCCGGTGCAGGTCAACGGCAAGAAGCGCGGGGATTTGACAATTGCCCGCGACGCGGATCAAGGTGCCGTCGAAAAAGCGGTGCTGGCTCTCGACTTCGTGCAGAAAGCGCTCGATGGTAAAGCCCCGCGCAAGGT
>NZ_RZSR01000728.1:0-3093 GCF_004023265.1 Mesorhizobium sp. M1A.F.Ca.IN.020.06.1.1 | reverse complement strand
CTATCAAAGCCCGAAAGCTGTCTGTCTCGACCGTGACGCCGCTTCTTCGAAGGCGCGGCGACATCGCATTAGAAGGCAAGCACGGCCCGCCCCGGAGCCATGCGACATGGGCCTCGCCGCTTAGGGCCGCTCGCGTCCGCCGCCACAGCGCTTCTCCAGACGGCTTATGCTGTCCACCGTCACATGGCGTGCGTTCTCAATCCGAATCACCCCGTCAGCCCGCAATCGCGTCAGTTGGCGGCTCACGGTTTCGTTGGTAATTCCAAGGAAATCAGAGATTTCGGCACGCGTCAGCGGCAGATCGAAGGACGCTGACCTGGAAGCCGCGTCGAGACTGGAATCGATATTCCGGGCCATCATGAGGAGAAAACTCGCCACCTTTTCCGGAGCTGTCTTGCGCCCCAGCGTCACCATCCACTCGCGCGCCTCATCGAGTTCATTCAGCGTCTGTTTGAGCAGGCGATGCTCGAATTCCCGTGACGCCTTCATCATCCGTTCGACGGCCGCTCGCGGAAACGAGCACAGCGTGACTGCTGTTGCCGCTTCCGCATTGATCGAGCTTTCCACCTTGAAAGGACGTCCCAGAAAATTCGGTGCAAACTGGAGACCGACGATCTGCTGGCGCCCATCCGACAGGCTCTTTGATAGCTTTACCACGCCTGAAAGCACGTTCGAGTAGCTGTCGACGTTCTGTGCCTCGCCGGTCAACTCCATTCCTGACTCGATCCGGCGACGCGAGCAAGTCTTGGCGAGCCCAACCAAATTGTCTGGATCGAGCGCACCGCAGACACCGCGACGCCGTGCCTCGCAAGGGAGGCAAAGAACAGGAATGCCGGAAGTATGAATGTCTTGCCGAAAGGTCATGCGTTCGCTTTACCCGATCCTAACTGCCGGCAGGATACCCATCCAGGGTAGAGAAGTCCTGCGGCGGTTTGTCCATGCGCGCGGCTGATCGAGATCAGGGTCTGCTTCAGCGATGCGTGCAGTGTTCGGCGGGCAACACGGTGAACGCGAGATGCAATCGGAAATAGCTGTCAAACTCAGCGAGAACGTCCCACGCTACACAAGCTATCCGACGGCGCCGCATTTCCATTCCGGGGTCGATGCTGCCATTTACCGTGGCTGGTTGGAGGCGCTGGAAAGTGGCGACGAAATCTCGCTGTATTTGCACATTCCTTACTGCGACAAGCTCTGCTGGTTCTGCGCCTGTCACACCAAGCAGACGCACCAATATGAGCCGGTGGCCGCTTATCTGCGCTCGCTGAATGCCGAAATCGTCACGATTGCCGGTCTGGTGAGTGGCAAGGCACATGTCCGTGCAATCCACTTCGGTGGCGGTTCGCCAACGATGCTGAGGCCCGATGACATGGTTGCTCTTGGAGCGGCCTTGCGGGACAGCTTCGACCTTCTCCCGGATGCTACGGTCAGCATCGAAATCGGAACCAACGACATGGACAAGGCGCGCCTTGATGCGCTTGCTCAAATCGGCGTAACGCGGGCGAGCCTCGGCGTGCAGGATTTCGATCCGCAAGTGCAAAAAGCAATTAATCGTGAGCAAAGTTTTTTGCAGACCAAGGCAGTCGTCGACGGGGTTCGTTCGCGGGGCGTTGAATCGGTCAATCTGGACCTGCTCTACGGGCTCCCGAATCAGACACGCGAGACGATCTGTTCCACGGTGGCGCAGGCACTGACCTTGGAACCAGACCGGATGGCTCTGTTCGGCTACGCACATGTGCCCTGGTTCAAGAAGCATCAGACGATGATCGACGAGGCATGGCTGCCGAGTCCCACCGAGCGTTTCGCCCAATCTCAACTCGCGGCGCGGGCAATTGTCGCCAAGGGATATGAGGCAATAGGACTCGATCATTTCGCGAAGCCCGACGATGCGCTGGCCATAGCGGCCCGCGCAGGGGTTTTGCATCGCAATTTTCAGGGCTACACCGAGGATCGCTGCCCGACACTGATCGGACTTGGCCCTTCGTCCATCGGTCGTTTTCGCCAAGGCTACGTGCAGAACATGGCTTCGACTGCCGGGTACGGGCGCATGGTTGCGGATGGCGGGTTGGCTGCCGTCCGGGGCGTTGCCCTTTCCGACGACGATCGCGTCCGTGGCTGGATAATCGAGCGGCTGATGTGTGATTTTGCCTTCTCGGCAGTCGATCTGGTGGAGCGGTTCGGCAAAGCCGGCGAGAAGCTCCTTCATCGCTCGAGGTCCATCGCCCTCCACGATCCTGCCCGAGCGCTTGAATTCGATGGCGACAGTTTCGTCGTACGGGCTGAAAGTCGCCCCTTCGTTCGAACCATCGCGGCCAAGTTCGATACATATTTCAAAGGGGGAACGGCGAGGCACTCGGTGGCGGTCTGAGCAAAGCACAGTGCGCTCGCCGTTTGGTCGATCGCGAACCAGCTGCGTTTCATTTTGACCGCTCATAGGCGACTACCGCATCCAATCGAAAATGCAAACTTAGGCTGTTGCGCGGTATTTCCTTCCACATCCTCTCTTACGCATACCTGCATTCCAAGGTGTTTGATCCTATGCTTCGCGAGGAGCAGGTAGGCCGCGACAGCTAGGCAATGTTCCAGCTGCCTCTAGCGGAGGAGTCACGATTTTTCGGCAAGCTCCGTCGGCAGACCTTCTTTTCGGGCCTTGGCAAAGGCTCGGTCGCCTTCCAGAAACGCCGCCAGCATGAAAGGGATGAGTTCTGCCACGGTTTCAGACTGACGATAGGTCTGACGGTAAAGTGCAGCATACTCCTTGAGTGTTTGGCCCAGCTCCGCGCTGACGGTAATGGTGATCTTCGAAGCTGTTCGGTCTGGAAGCTTTCCAAGTTTCAGGTCAGCCATGGTAACTCCTGCTCAACTCGCGTATGGCCGCAGCACGATGTCCTTGTGCACGATGACGCGCAGTGGCCAACCTGGGCGGACGATGATGGTGGGCTGGATATTGAGGTTTTTTTCGGTGATGCGCTGGCCGGCTCGACTGGCGTTCTGCTGGGCTGATTCCCGGATCGCCTTGACCAGATCGCTCTCGTTTTCGCCGAGGCTGAATTCCGTGCCGACACCGAGCAATGTGGCAAGCGCCACCCCCTTGAT
>NZ_RZSR01000727.1:0-3095 GCF_004023265.1 Mesorhizobium sp. M1A.F.Ca.IN.020.06.1.1 | reverse complement strand
GTCCTCGACCGCTTTCTTGGTGACGATGGCGTAGCTGTCGAGCATCGCCTGGCGCCACGAATTGCCGGCATAATTGTTGGAGAAGGCGATCTTCTTGCCGCTCGTGTCGGCAAGCGCGGTGCCCGAGGCGAGCATGGCTGCAAAGGCGCTCAAGACCAGTAGTTTCTTCATGTCATTATCCTCCCAGATGTGTTGACTGCTGCACTTCCCACCGGCCCCTGCGGGCCGGCTTCACTCCCATCCGATCTGAGCGCGAACGGTCCCGCTCAAAACAGCCTCAATCCCGGCACTCGTACCCTCAGCCGGTAGAGCGACGTCGACGCGGCGATGTAGAGGCTCCGCAGGTCCTCGTCGCCGAAGGTGAAATTGGCACAATCTTCCGGCGTCGCGATGACGCCGAGGAGATCGCCCGACGCGTCAAAGACATGGATGCCGCCCGGGCCGGTGCAATAGAGGTTGCCGCGGCTGTCGATCTTCATCCCATCCGGCGCGCCTGGCGCATCGCCCTCGGTCACAGCCCATACGGCGCCGCCATTGAGGTCACCATTGGATTCGACGCCGAACACACGGATGTGGCCACGCGTGGTATCGTTGACGAAGAGCCGCGATTCATCGAGCGAGAAGCAGAGCCCGTTGGGCTGCGCGAAATCGTCGGCAAGCAACGTCAGCCCGGCGCCGTCGCCGTCGATCCGGTAGACACCCTGGTAGGACAGTTCCTGCGGCCTCGGCACGCCGTAAAATTCCGCTCGGCCGTAGGTCGGATCGGTGAAATAGATCGAGCCTCCAGTAGCAACGACAATGTCGTTCGGGCTGTTGAGCTGCTTGCCCTGGTAATGCGTGGCGAGAACGGTCGTGGTGCCGCCCGGCTCGGCGCGGGTAACGCGGCTGCTGGCGTGCTCGCAGGTCACCAGCCGCCCCTGCCGGTCGAGCGTGTTGCCGTTGGCCATGTGGCTCGGGTCGCGGAACGCCGCGATTTCGCCGGAAGCGCTGCGCCGGTACATGCGGCTTTGCGGAATATCGGAAAAGACCAGCCATTTCTCATAGGGATGCCACACCGGACCTTCGATGAAGCCGTAGCCGGTGGCGAGCCGCTCCATCGCCGCATTGCCGACGACGTCATCAAAGCCGGAATGACGGGCGCGCGCCGGGATCGACATCACGGGCTCTTGGGTTCCCGCACCGGCTTGCCGGCGACGAACCAGTCGCTGCCCGGCACGTCCTCGATCACCACCCAGATCGCGTCCATGGGCAGTCCGGCGACCTCGCTGATCGCCTCGGTGACCCGGCGAGAGATCTCGTTCTTGCGCTTTTGCGAATGACCCTCGAGTATCCGTATGCTGACGAACGGCATGAGCGCTTCCCCGGGATTTTTGTTTTTGTAGGACAAAAGCTAGTCGGGACGCGGACCGGGCGATAGCGGTCTAAGCGCAGCACCGATTGTGGTTTTGCACAGTCGGCACCGGCATCCACGGCTGCAGACAGGAGAACCATGGATGGCAGAGAGATGCGGCAGGCCGATCGTGCGGATTGCGGAACTGGAGATCGAGGCATCCCAGCTCGAAAGCTTCAGGGCCTTGCTCGCCGAAGAGATCGAGGCCTCGGTGCAGAACGAGCCTGGCGTGTTGTTCCTGCACGCGGTCTCGATAAAGGGTTCGCCCGAAACGGTGCGCGTCATCGAATGCTATGTCGATCATTCCGCATACCAAGCTCACCTGACCGCGCCGCACTTTCTCAAATACAAGGCGCGGACGGCTGATATGGTCAGGTCGCTTCGATTGATCGAGACCGAGCCGATCGTTCTGAGGGCCAAGAGCAATCAGCATTCAAGCTGAGCCTGTTCGCCCATCGCGGGGCTTACTGCTCCTGCAACGGCGTTGCCTGCGCGAGCCAGGCGTCGAGTTGCTCCTGCTCGCGCCGCAGCGCATCGATGTTGATCAGGCCTCGGGCCATGGCCAGATAGATCGCGCGGGTGCGCGAATTGAACACCGACGCCTCGCCAGCACCCTCCTCCGGCGGCACTATTCCGAGCTTCTCGTAGACATGCTTGATGCGGCTCTGCGCGCCGCGGATCGACAGGCCGCGCCGCGCCGCGATCGCTCGGTCGGTGAGGCCGAGCGCGATGTCGATCAGGCTTTCATATTCGCCGTCGGTGATGCCCTCGAACCGGTCCTGGACGCGGTGCTGGATGCCGCGGATCTCGCGGTCGATGATGCAATGCCCCTCGCGGAACACGCCGCGCAGCGCCGAGCGCATGCCTTCTTCCGTCGCCGATTTCAGCACATAGCCATAGACCGATCCCGGCGGCACGATGCGGGCCACGCCGCGCACATAGGCCTCGTCGGCGAAGTTCGACCAGAACAGGATATGCGTGCCGGCGCGCTGGCTCCAGATGGCGCGCGCCACCTCGATCCCGGTCGCCTTGGGCAGTTGCAAGTCGAGCACGACATGCGGCGGCTGCCGTTCCGCCGCAAGATTGATGGCGTCCTCGCCGTCGCCGGCTTCGATCACCTCGACATCGCCGGGCCACAATTGCTCGACGGTCCGCCGCGCGAAGGTGCGATGCAGCCCGTCATTTTCGGCGATCATGACCAGCATCAGACTGCCTCCGCCACCGGCTGAGCTTCGGTTATCGCGGTGCCGCACGCCGCCGCCTCGGCCTCGGCGGACTCGCGATCGATCTCGATCACGACCCTGGTGCCGCCCTTGCGGTCGGCCGGCTCGAAACGCAGCCGCGCCCCGACAAGGGCCGCTCGCGTGTGCATGTGGCCGATGCCGCCTTGAGCGGCGGGATCGATCGCGCCGCAGCCATGCCCGTCGTCGGTGACGGTCACGTTGAATGTGGTTGCCGTCGACGCCAGCTGCACCTCGATGCGGCTTGGCGCGGCATGACGGACCGCATTGTTGATGGCTTCCTGCACGATGCGATAGAGCGCGGTGCGAAGCGTTTCCGACAGGCCGTCGGCGCTGCCGTCGCTGGTGTCGGCGATGCGCACCGCGATCGGCGGCTTGGCCCTGGCAACGCTGCGGTTGAGATGTGCCTCGACCGCGTCGCGCAGCCCGAACAGTTCCAGGACGCTCGGCCGCATGTCGTCGAC
>NZ_RZSR01000726.1:0-3096 GCF_004023265.1 Mesorhizobium sp. M1A.F.Ca.IN.020.06.1.1 | reverse complement strand
GTGAAGCTGAACAGGCCCTGCTGACGCTGCTGCGCGCCAACGCGCGCGCCTCCACCGCCGAGCTGGCGAGAAAGCTCGGCGTGTCGCGCACCACGGTGCAGAGCCGGATCGAGCGGCTGGAGCAGCGCGGCATCATCGCCGGCTACGGCGTCAGGCTGTCGCCCGACTATGAGCAGGGTCTGGTCAAGGCGCATGTGCTGCTCACCGTCACGCCGAAACTCGCCGACAAGGTGGTGCGTAGCCTGGAGGCGATGCCGCCGGTCCGGACGGTGCATTCGGTGAGCGGCAATTTCGACATGATCGTCATCGTCGACGCGCCGTCGATCCGCGATCTCGACGCGCTGCTCGATCAGATCGGGGCAATGGAGGGAGTAGAGCGGACGTCGTCGTCGATCATCTTGTCGACGCGGGTTGATCGGTGAGGGCAGCGAAACTGCCAATCTCCCCCCAAGTGAGGGAGATGGCCGGCAGGCCAGAGGAGGTCGCCTCGCGTGGAGCGCCAACTCCATCTGCCGCAGCAGGCCGAGCCCAGTCGGACCGACCCCCTCTGGCCGCTTTGCGGCCATCTCCCCCTCGAGGGGGGAGATGGGCGCTACGCCCTCCGTCTCTCCGGCCCGTTGTCCAGCCACTCCAGATCGTCCGGCGACAGCGCAATATCCAGCGCCTTGAGGCTGTCCTCCAGCTCATCCAGCGTGCGCGGGCCGATCAGCGGAACGGACGGGAAAGGCTGCGCCAGGACATAGGCGAGCGCGACATGGATCGGGCTTTTGCCGAGCCTGCTTGCAAGTTCGATGGCGCGGTCGCGGCGGCCGAAGTTCTTTTCCGAATACCAGACCCGCACCAGCTCTTCATTGTCGGTGCGGTCGCGGCCGGCGCGGTCGGTGAAGAAGCCACGGCCCTGGCTCGACCAGGCGAAGTTGGGCATCTGCCGCGCCGTCAGCCAAGCTTTCCAATCGTCGGTGGAAGAGGTGATGCAGCCGGCCCAGATCGGCTCCAGCATCTCGGCCAGCGAAAAATTGTTGGAAAGCGCGCCCGGCTTCTGCTTGCCGGTGCGTTCGGCATAGGCGATCGCCGCGTCCATACGCTCCATCGTCCAGTTGGAGCCGCCGAACAGGCCGCGGATGCGGCCGGCCTTGACCTCGCGGTCCATGGCATCGACGAACTCGCCGACCGGCACGTCCGGATTGTCGCGATGCATGAAATAGATGTCGACATGGTCGGTCCGCAGCCGGTCGAGCGACTGGGCAAGCTGCTTGCCGATCACATCGGGATAGCAGAGCGGCGTGTGCGCGCCCTTGGCGATGATGACCGACTGCTGGCGCACGCCGCGATTGCTCAGCCATTGCCCGAGCAGCGTCTCGGTGTAGCCGGCGCCATAGACGAAGCCGGTGTCGAACAGGTTGCCGCCGGCTTCGAAATAGGCGTCGAGCAGGATCGAGCCCGAGGAGAAGGTGCGGAAATCCTCGAAGCCGAGCGCCAGCCGCGAGACGGGCTTCGGCAGGCCGGGAATCGCGCGTTTGCCGATGGCGGTGCCGTTGGCGCGCAGCGGCCGGCCGGAGATGGTGTTGACGCGCTTAGCCGGCTTTTCGATCTCGTACTCCAGCCCGACGGCGGCGCGCCATTTGTCGAGAACGCGCAGCGTGCCCAGGCTGTCGGCCCAGCCCATGCCCGGCCAGGCGAATTCCTGGCGGCCGGCCAGGATCGCCTCGCCGGCGGCGTCAACCTCGAAGGAATAGAGGTGGCGGGTCTCGTTGACACTGATCACCTCGCGCGTGCCGCCGGACCGGATCACCTCGATCCGGCCCGGTCCGACATCGCGGTTGCCACCGGCGAACCAGAAGTCCGGCACCTCGATTTGGCCGTTGGTGCCGAAAATGCGCAGGACATTGTCCTGGTTGAGCGAGATGCTGCACGAGACCTCGGCGACGATGCCGCCGGGGAAATGGAGCAGCGCCGAGGCCCATTCATCGACGCCGGACTGGCCGAGATGGGCCGCACCGACGACCTTGTCCGGCTCGAGGAAAGGCTTTCCCGCCGCGGCGCCGGCAATCAGCCGCGCCATCGAGACCGGGTAGCCGCCGACGTCGAGGATGCCGCCGCCGGCCAGCTCGCTGGCGTAGAGCCGGTGCTCCGGCATGAAGCCCGGCATGGCGAAGCCGAAGCTCGACTTGATCATGCGGACCTCGCCGATGGCGCCCGATTTGATCAGCTCGACCAGCTGCAGCGTCTGCGGATGCAGCCGGTACATGAACGCTTCGCCCAGGAAGGTGCCCGCTATTCGCGCCGCATGCATCATGGCGTCGGCCTCGAAGGCGGTGAGCGCCAGCGGCTTTTCGCACAGCACATGCTTGCCGGCTTCTGCCGCCTTGATCGCCCATTCGGCATGGCCTGGATGCGGGATCGAAATATAGACCGCATCGACGTCCTCGTCGGCAAGCAGCGCGTCATAGCCGTCGAGGATGCGCGCGCCCGGAAACGTCTCGGCAAGGCCCGGCTTGCCGGGATTGCGAGCGCCGAGCGCGACCAGTTCGCCGGTGCGCGACTGCGCCAGGCCGCCGGCAAAGGATTTGGCGATGCTGCCGGGTCCGAGGATGCCCCAGCGAATTTTTCCGGATGTCATGTCCAATTCTCCATGCGGTCGCCGCCACGCCTTCGCGATCGGGCAGAAAGGAAAGTCAGCGAATCCTGGCGCCTGTCTTGTCGAAGAGCAGCGAGCGCTCGGGCTTGATCGAGACGGTGAAGTGGTCGCTGCCGGCGCGCTGGCGCCTGGCCTCGCGCTCGATGATCAGCTCCTCCGGCCCGGCATCGGCGTAGACATAGCTGACCGAGCCCAGATGCTCGGCGACGTCGGCCTTGACCGAAATGTCGCAGTCGCCCTCGCCGGCCTCGAAGAAATGCTCCGGCCTGACGCCGAGCACGACTTCCGCGCCGGGCGCCGGCAAGGGGCCGCAGAGCGGCTTGCGCAGTCTGGCGCCGCCATGATTGACGAGCTCGACGGTCGCGGCGCTGTTGGACAAATCGACGACCTTCGCCGCGATGAAATTCATCTTCGGGGAACCGATGAAACCGGCGACGAAACGGTTGGCCGGATCGTCG
>NZ_RZSR01000725.1:0-3102 GCF_004023265.1 Mesorhizobium sp. M1A.F.Ca.IN.020.06.1.1 | reverse complement strand
ACCTTGGTGCGCTGCAGGAGCTGCCAGCGCGAGCCGCCGGCGATATCGAGATGGAAATCGAACGCACGGGCGAGATCGACAGCCCGGTTGAGGTTCTTGCCGGCGCGGGCGATGCCGGCCAGAAACAGAAGCCTGTCCGTCTTGCCGGCGGACAGCCGATAGGCGTCGACCGGAAAGCCGTTGTGGACGAAGGTTTCCCGCCCATGGTTGCGCGCATGGCTGGCGCTGACGAAGTTCCAGTTTGGCCTGTTTTGCGTGAATTCCGGGTCGAAGCCGTGCATCGTATAGAGCGCCGGTCGCGAAATCTCGATGTACCAGCCATTGAAATGCACGATGTCGGTGTCGGCCGGGATCGCAGCGCGGCATTCGGCGGCCGAAGAGGCCTGCCGCACTTCGCACAGCGGATGGCTCGAGCCGCGACCGGCGATCAGGACCACCTTGTGGCCGAGACGCGAAAGCTCTTTTGCCAGCCAGTCGACCTGCCGCTCAGTGCCGCCATAGCCTTTGCAGGGAATGGTGCGTTCCGCCACCAGCGTGATGCGCATCAGGCGAGCCCGTCGGTTTTCCGCCTGACCACGATCCGATCAAGAAACCGGTTTCCGCTTTTTTGGATCATGGCTCGTCCGGCCCGACCTTCAGGGGTGAGCGGCGATGCAGAAGCAGGAGCATCGTCAGCAGCGTGCTTACGATGCCGATCGCGGCGATGAGAACGGCGTCCCAATTGGTCCAGCCGGGGCCTTCCAGCGGCTTGGCGTTGAACAGGGCGAAGGAATTGTAGCTCTGCTGGTGCGAGATCAGCAGGAAGCCGATCAGATTGTTGCCGAGATGGGCGCCGAATGCAGCGCCGAGATTGCCGGTCACATAGACCAGCAGCGTCAGCAGCAGCGCGAAGGCGGCGATCGAGACCAGCACGCTGGCATTGATGGCAAGCGTCGAGGCCGGGCTCCAATGCAACGCGGTGAACAGAAGCCCCGGCAGCGCGGCCCAGATCAGCGGGCTGCCAAAGCGGCTGGCGAGGCCACGCAGCAGATAGCCACGGAACAGAGCCTCCTCCGATGAGGTCTGCAGAAAGGCGAGCGGCACGATCGCGAGAAGCAAGAGCAGCCAGGACGAGAACGCGATCGATCCGCGGACGATCTCCGGCTGCAGCCAATAGAGCAGCACCTCGGAGAACAAGGAGGTTGTCAGAACCGCGACCAGGCCTTTGAGAAACCCGCCGCGCGAGATGCGGCGGTCTGGGCCGATCAGCGCCGAGAGCGGCTCGCCATGAACGAAACGCATCGCGGCCCAAAGACCGATCCAAATGCCGGCAAAGGACGCCAGCACGGTGAGGATGCCGGCGGGAGAGGCAAGGAAATCCTGGATCGGCTGTCCGGTCGCCGGGCCCGGGAGGCGCAAGACGATGAAGGCGGCGGTGCCGGCGACGAGCACGACCAGCGTCACGGCGAGCCAGAAGAGAACGACGATCGCCGTTCCGAGCAGGAGCCGGAGCAGGGTGGTTTTCTCGTTCGGCGAGCGCCGGTAGCGCTCGAAGGCGGCGTTGTCGATGATCACACGGGGTCCCCTGCCGGGCGCTTTACGGTCGCATGATCTAGGGGATCGGCGTTTTCGGCGCAATCGCTCCCGTCAAATCCAGCAACCAGTTGGGCCGCTCGACCGCAGGGATCACCGAAACTGCCTGCAGATTAGCCATGGCCTTCCATCGGTGCAGGGCCACCCGTCTAACGCTGCTGCCGGGAATCCGGGCCGGTCGACAACAATTTCGGCTCTCGATTAACCGTTTTGCCGCTTTTTACGCTTAAGAAGCTTGCCATGAAACGCGTTATCGCCATCGCCGACCGCGCGGCCCTCGTCTCGTTGAAGCTGCTTGCAGCGCTCAACGTGCTGTTTTTCCTTTCGTTCCTGCTCGTGCTGCTGCTGGCCGGTCGCGCGCATGCCGAAGCGCCCGCCTGCGGCGGCAGCGACCTGCTGGCAGGTCTTGCAAAGAGCGATCCCGCCGCCTTCAAGAAGGTCGAGACCGAAGCCGCCGCCGTTCCAAACGGCCGGGGGCTGTTGTGGAAGCTCGAGAAACCGGGCGAGAAGCCGTCCTATCTCTTCGGCACCATGCACATGACGGACGCGCGCGTCACCACGCTGCCTGCCGCGGCCCAAAAAGCCTATGAAGGCGCCGACACCATCATCATCGAAACCACCGACGCCCTCGACAAGGCCAAGATGATGGCCGCCATGGCCGCCGAGCCTGGCCTGATGATGTTCACGGACAACACGACGCTATCCTCGCTGCTGTCGCCCGAGGATGCAGCGGTGCTGAACAAGGGGCTTGACGCACGCGGCATTCCGCCTCTGACGGTGGCCAAGATGAAGCCGTGGATCCTGTCGGCCATGGTGGCGCTGCCGGCCTGCGAGGTGGCGCGCCAGAGCGCCGGCGCGCCGGTGCTGGACGTCAAGCTGGCCGCCGACGCCAAAGCGTCCGGCAAGGACGTCGAGGGGTTGGAAACCGCCGTCGACCAGTTGCGCGCCATGGCTTCGCTGCCGCTCGCCTACCACATGAAGGGGTTGGTCGAGACGCTGAAGCTCGGCGACAAGGTGAACGACGTCAACGAAACCATGATCGTGCTCTACCAACGCGGCGAGGTCGGCATGTTCTGGCCGCTGTTTCGCGCCGTGCTGCCCGACACGGCGGATGACCAGGCCGGCTATGCCGCCTTTGAGCAGACCATGATCACCAGCCGCAACAAGGTCATGGTCGCGCATGCCATGCCGATTCTGGCCAGGGGCAATGCCTTCATGGCGGTCGGCGCGCTGCATCTGCCCGGCCCTGACGGACTGGTCGAAGATTTCCGCAAAGCGGGGTATAGTGTTACCGCCGTCAACTGAGTCGTCTGGCGGCTGGGGAGCGGAAAATGCCGGTTTTTCAGCGCTTTCCGTCCGCCTGCGTGAAACCCATTAGGGGATCCGCGCGTTGATGGCTGCTATTTGATGCCTTTCATTCCAAGGAGGACACGTTTCATGGCGAACCCTAACGACCCCTACACCCCGTCGAGCACGCCGCCCTCGAGGGGCGGTGGTGGCGGCAGCGGGTGGCTGATCGCCCTAGTTGTC
>NZ_RZSR01000724.1:0-3115 GCF_004023265.1 Mesorhizobium sp. M1A.F.Ca.IN.020.06.1.1 | reverse complement strand
TCCATGACTAGCGTCGATCCTGGTGGCTTGAATTATTGTGCTCCAACCACGTGTGGGCCACCGCAACCGCGGCGAACGGGCCTCGACGTTGGTGGCCTGGTCCAAACAGAGCTTTTGGCGCCTCTGCTGGACGCTGTTCGCGCGCGGGTAGTCGATACTCGGCCGGCTTTGCAATTCGATTTGCTATCCGATGCCCCCGCCGTCGACGACCTGATGATGGCCGCCTTCGCTCCCTCGATCACGAATCCCGGAATCCTCGAATCGCCGACATACGCCGCGACGCTCAAGGCCGCGCATGCATCGCTGACCGATCTGGCTGCCCAGACGCGAGACCCAGATCGGATCGTGCTCCGCGACGCACTCTCGGTACTCGACCAGGCGCTATGCGACCGCCTTCTTTTCGACAACGCCTGCCGCGCTCTGATGCGAGGATAATGCCGATGACGGAACCCATCATCAGTTCCGACCAGCGCGATGCGCTGTCGGTGCTTGCGTATCTCTACCTTAGGTTTGGCCATTTTCACAATGCAGCCAAGCTTCTGCTCGCTCTCGATCAGCTCGACCCCGGGTCGGTCTGGGCACGACATGCACGCTGTCTGGCATTGCTGCGAGCGGGAAACTGCCAGGAGGCCGCTGCCGAGGCAGGCCGGCTTCTTGTGCCCGCGCTGGATAATGACGACCGATTCCTGATTTTACAGGTGCGGGTGAAGGCCTTCTGGAAACTCGGCCTCAAGTCCGAGGCGAGAGCCTGTCAGCGCTTGGTCGCAACACTGCTGAAACAGGCGGCCTTGCAGGGTGCGTCGCGGGGGAGAGCAGTGTGAAGTTTCTCAACAGGGTCCTTGCGATTGCAACCGGCCGGAACGATATCATTCTGGCGGGGCTGTTGATTGCTATCATCTTTGTGATGATCGTTCCGCTACCGTCTGTCCTGATGGACGTGCTGCAGGCTGTCAACTTGGGGATCTCCGCACTCCTGCTGATGGTCGCAGTCTATATCAAGTCTCCCCTCGCGTTTGTCTCCTTCCCGTCCGTGCTTTTGCTGACCACGGTCTTTCGGTTGTCGCTAGGGATCGCCGCGACACGCATGATCTTATTGCATACAGACGCCGGCCAGATCATTGCGACTTTCGGCGGTTTCGTGGTGGCTGGGAATCTCGTAGTGGGAGCGGTTTCCTTCTTGATCATCACCATCGTGCAGTTTGTGGTCATCACGAAGGGGTCCGAGCGCGTGGCTGAAGTAGCCGCACGCTTCTCGCTGGATGCGATGCCGGGCAAGCAAATGAGCATCGACGGTGACCTGCGGGCGGGCGGCATCGATATCCAAGAGGCAGGTCGGCGCCGCATCGCCGTCGAGCGCGAGAGCCAATTGTACGCCGCCATGGATGGCGCCATGAAGTTCGTCAAAGGTGACGCAATCGCAGGGTTGATCAGCATCGTCGTGAACATCATAGGTGGCATAGCGGTTGGCGCCCTGCAAAAGGGCATGGATTTGCACAAAGCGCTTGAGATCTACACCATCCTTACCATCGGCGATGGGCTCGTCGGTCAGATCCCAGCTCTCTTCACCTCAATCACGGCAGGCTTCATCGTCACGAGGGTAAGCGACAAGGACAAGGGCTCAGATCTCGGCAGTGAGATTGGAGCCGAGGTCACAGCCCAGCCACGTGCACTGATCATAGGATCCTTCATCCTACTTCTGTTCTCTTTGGTACCGGGCTTTCCTTCGGTGATTTTCGTGATCTTGGCAGTATTGGCCGGAGGCGGTGGATGGTTATTGCAGCGCAGTCGCCCGCCTTCGGCGCCGTCGACGACGTCGGACGAGCCGGCTGAACGGAGCGGCGAAGGCGGAGATGCCATTACGCTCACGATTCCTCTGATGGTCGACATCAGTCGTGACGTTCAGGCCATCATCCGGCCAGACTGGCTGAACAAGGAATTGGCCGCTGTGCGGCAGGCGCTCCATCTGGACCTCGGCGTTCCCTTTCCAGGCATTAATCTGCGTGTCAACGACAACAACAAGGATGGCGCCTACACTATCCTGGTAAATGAAATTCCATGTGGTGAAGGATGGTTACGGGCACAGCACCTTCTGGCTCGAGAGCTCCCGGAGAACCTCGACATCTTGGGTATTCCGTATGTTCTCGATAAGCCATTCCTGCCGCAGATCGAGACCGCTTGGGTGGACATCGCGCATCGTGAGTTGTTGCAAGCCGCCAATATCCCATTTTTGGAGCCGGTTCAGATACTCAGCTACCACATTGGTCATGTCGTGCGTCGGCAAGCCGATGAGTTTATCGGAATCCAGGAAACAAAAATTCTGCTCAGTCAGGTGGAGCGATCTTTCCCGGAACTCGTAAAAGAGGTGCTGCGCAGCGTTCCTCTGCAGACGATTTCTGAGATCTTGAAGCGACTGGTCTCCGAAGAGGTCTCGCTGCGCAACATGCGCACGATCCTCACCGCACTGGTCGAATGGGCACAAAAGGAAAAAGACACCGTTCTACTCACTGAGCATGTGCGCTGTGCATTGAAAAGGCAAATCTGTTTCCGGCATTCTGTCGGCGGAAAACTGTTGCCGGCCTACATTCTTGCGCCGGAAGTGGAGGACACGGTGCGCAACGCCATTCGGCAGACTTCCGCTGGCAGTTATCTCGCCCTCGACCCTGGCATCACACGGCAAATCCTTGATAAGGTTTCGGAGGCAGTAGGCAATGTCGACCAGCAACCGCACAAGCCCGTGCTGCTGACTTCTATCGATATCCGTCGATACTTGCGTAAGATCATCGAAGTCGATCTCTACGTTCTACCCGTGCTCTCCTATCAGGAGCTTACCCCAGATATCTCCGTACAGCCGCTGGCAAGGATATCGCTGTCGTAAGGATACGAAAAGGAAACCGCTATTATGGCCGGTGATAATGCCAATCTGATTTTGCGCGTGCTGTCCGGCCCCAACCAAGGTGCAGAGACTTCGCTGGAGGAAGGAGTCTGGCTGATTGGTGCCAGCGACACCGCTGACCTTACCTTCGCCGATCCGGAACTGGCCGACACACATCTTCGTATTGCCGTCGAGGCGGGACGCATCCATATTGTTGCTCTCGCGCCGGGTGTGCGCACCTGC
>NZ_RZSR01000723.1:0-3126 GCF_004023265.1 Mesorhizobium sp. M1A.F.Ca.IN.020.06.1.1 | reverse complement strand
TCTATCAATCGATGACGCTGATGTTCCAGCGCGAGGTGGCCGAGCGCATCACAGCAAGCCCGGGCAGCGACGCCTATGGCCGGCTCGGCGTGCTTGCCGGCTGGCGCACCGAGGCAAAGATCGCCTTCGACGTGCCGCCGCAGGCTTTCACTCCGCCGCCGAAGGTCACGTCCTCGGTGGTGCATCTGGTGCCGCGTCCATCTCCCCTGCCCACCGACGGCAAGAGGCTGGGCCGCATCACCGAAGCCGCCTTCGGCCAGCGCCGCAAGATGCTGCGGCAAAGCGTGAAGAGCTTGGGCGGAGAGGCCCTGCTCACCCGCGCCGGCATCGACCCGACGCGCCGGGCCGAGACGCTGAGTGTCGAAGAGTTCGTAAGGTTGACGAACGCGCTGTAGCCCGCCGGCCTTCTTCTCCCCTTGTGGGAGAAGGGGAGGCACTGCCTCTCACTCCGTCTTCTCGTCCAGCAAGCCCGAGATGAAATCGAACAGGCCCGGCCGACGGTCGCGGCGCAGGCGCTCGGCTGTAACGATTGCACGCACCTCGGCAAAGGCGCGGTCGAGATCGTCGTTGACGATGACGAAGTCATATTCCTTCCAGTGCTCGATCTCGACGCGGGCATTCTTCAGCCTGGTCTCGATGACCTGCTCCTGGTCCTCGGCGCGGCGCTTCAGGCGCGCCTTCAACTCCTTCATCGAAGGGGGCAGGATGAAGATCGAGACAATGTCGGCGCGCATCTTCTCCTTGAGCTGCTGGGCGCCCTGCCAGTCGATGTCGAACAGCATGTCGCGGCCTTCGGCAAGTGCTGCCTCGGCCGGCTCGCGCGGCGTCGCATAGAAATTGCCGTGCACCTCGGCCCATTCGAGCAGCGCGTCGGAATCGCGCAGCCGTTCGAACTCGCGCATGGTGCGGAAAAGATAATGGACGCCCTCGATCTCCGAGCCGCGACGCGGCCTGGTGGTGACGGA
This sequence comes from Mesorhizobium sp. M1A.F.Ca.IN.020.06.1.1, assembly GCF_004023265.1. Taxonomy (NCBI): domain Bacteria; kingdom Pseudomonadati; phylum Pseudomonadota; class Alphaproteobacteria; order Hyphomicrobiales; family Phyllobacteriaceae; genus Mesorhizobium; species Mesorhizobium sp. M1A.F.Ca.IN.020.06.1.1. The sequence goes on along the minus strand of NZ_RZSR01000723.1, from coordinate 2,161 downwards.
GACCGACAGCTCCAGGCTCGAATCGCTTTCCAGAAGATTGCGCGCGATCGTCGACTTGCCGGCGCCCGACGGCGACGACAGCACCAGCATCAGCCCGCGGCGGCGGATGCGGGACCCCAGATCCCTGGCGGCCGTAGGCTCCTTGGCAACCATCCCCGTCACTCCAGATTCTGAACCTGCTCGCGAAACTGGTCGACCACCGCCTTGAGCTCCAGCCCGATCGCGGTAACCGCGGCGGCATTCGACTTGGAACACAAGGTATTCGATTCGCGATTGAATTCCTGCGCCAGAAAATCGAGCTTGCGGCCGACGGCGCCGCCGCTGGAAAGCAGCGTGCGGCCTGATGCGACATGCGTCTTCAGCCGGTCGATCTCCTCGCGGATATCGGCCTTGGTGGCGAGGAAGGCCGCTTCCTGGTGCAGACGGACCGCGTCGAGATTGGCCGACGCATCCATCAGCAGGCGGACCTGTTCGGTGATGCGCTCGCGGATCGCCGCCGGCTCGCGCGACGGGTCGGCCTCGGCCTTCAGCGTCAGCGCCTCGATGGCGTCGATATGGCCGGACAACAACTGGCGCAGCGCGGCACCTTCGCTCTGCCTTGCCTGCTCCAATCCGGCCAGCGCCATGTCCAGCGCCGACAGGATCGTCGCGTCGAGGGCGGCGCGCTCCTCCTCGGTCTCGACCGTCTCCAGGATGTCGAGCACGCCGCGCAGCGCCAGCAGACCGTCAGCCGTCGCCGGCGCGGTGCCGAACTGCTCCTGGAGGCGCTTGGCCAGTCCCGCCAGGTCCTTCAGGAACGCCTCGTTGACCACCGGCTGCGCCTGCTGGGCGGCGGCGCGCGCGACAGTCAGCGTTGCCTGGAAATTGCCGCGCGCGAAGCGCTTCTGCACGGTCTGCCTTACAGCGGGCTCCAGCCGGTCGAAACCCTGCGGCAGCCTCAGCCTGACCTCGACGCTCTTGCCGTTGACCGATTTGACTTCCCAGGCGATCGACGTGCCGTCGAGCTCAGCGACGGCTCGCGCGAAACCGGTCATGCTCTGCACGTTCATGATGCGTGTCACCCCTTGACGCAGGCCCGGCGCGATTGCCCGAGCATGCGCCCCTAGCAAGACGCCGGACCTCTGGCCAGCGTCGGATGTCCCCTCAAAACATGAATACGGCCCGGCGTCAAAGGAGGCGGGCCAGATCCGGCAATCACCGCGGCCTACTGGGCCGCGTCGCCATTCTCGCCGCTGGCGCCTGCACTGGCACCGTCGTCGGGAGTGGCCGGCGCCGTCGTCTGGCCGGAGGCCTTGGCTGCCGCATCGGCCTGCTTCTTCTGCACCGCCCGATAGCGGGCGACGTTCTGGTTGTGCTCTTCCAGCGTCGCGGCAAAGACATGGCCGCCATTGCCGTCGGCGACGAAATAAAGGTCGTCGGTCTTCGACGGATTGGCCACCGCCTCGAGTGCGGCGCGGCCCGGATTGGCGATCGGCGTCGGCGGCAGGCCCTTGATCAGATAGGTGTTATACGGCGTCTGCTTCTCGATGTCGGACTGATAGATCGGCCTGTCGGCCGGTTTGCCCTTGCCGCCGAACAGGCCGTAGATGATGGTCGGATCCGACTGCAGCCGCATGCCCTTGGCGAGCCGGTTGAGGAAGACCGCGGCCACGCGCGAGCGCTCGTCGCCCCTGCCCGTCTCCTTCTCGACGATCGAGGCCAGGATGACGAAGTCCTCCATATTGGCGATCGGCAGGTCGGGCGCGCGATGCGCCCAGACGTCCTCGACCAGCTTCTTTTGGTCGGCGACCAGCTTTTCGACCATCTGCTGCCGGGTGGCGCCGCGCGTGAAGCGCAGCGTGTCGGTCGCGATGCTGCCCTCGGGCGGCATGGCCGACGGCATGTCGCCGGTCAGCGCCTCCTGCTCGGCCACGCGCTGCAGCGCCTGCTCAACCGTGAGCCCCTCTGGGATGGTCAGCGAATACATCACCGACTTGCCGCTCTTGAACAGCTCCATGATGTCGCGCATCGAGGCACGCGGCTTGATGGCGTATTCGCCGGCCTTCAGCGCGGAATCGTTGCCGGTGGCACGCACCCCCAGCCTGAAGATGCGCGCATCGCTGACCAGGCCGCGCCGCTCCAGCTGGTCGGCGATCTCCTGAACGCCGGTGTTCGGCTTGAC
>NZ_RZSR01000722.1:0-3129 GCF_004023265.1 Mesorhizobium sp. M1A.F.Ca.IN.020.06.1.1 | reverse complement strand
GTTCTTCTATTCCTTCGACCTGTCGTTCTCTTTCATTGCCAGGAAGATCGGCTTCCTCGTCTCGCAGGGCGTGGTGACGACGCTCTACATCTCCGCCATTTCGATCGCCATAGCCACGGTCATCGCCTTCATCGGCGCCATAGCCAAGCTCTCCAAGAACGGCGTCGTCTATGGCCTGGCAACGTTCTACACCTCGCTGTTCCGCGGGCTGCCGTTGCTGATGCAGATCTACATCATCTATCTCGGCCTGCCGCAGGTCGGCTACGTGATCGGGGCCGTGCCCGCCGGCATCATGGCGCTGTCGCTTTGCTACGGCGCCTACATGACCGAAATTTTCCGCGCCGGCATCGAAAGCATTCCGCGCGGCCAGACCGAGGGCGCCACCGCGCTTGGCCTCAGCCCCAACCAGACGATGTTCCTGGTGATCCTGCCGCAAGCGATGCGCGTCATCGTTCCCCCGACCGGCAACCAGTTCATCGCGATGCTGAAGGATTCCTCGCTGATTTCGGTGGTCGGCGTATGGGAGATCATGTATCTGGCGCGCACGCAGGGCCAGACCGAGTTCCGGCACATCGAGATGCTGATCACCGCCTCGATGATCTACTGGCTGCTGTCGATCGGGCTCGAATTCCTGCAGTCCCGCATCGAGGAACGGTTCGGGCGCTCGCTGAAGCGCTGAACTTCAGTGCGGCATTCCCTCCTGGGGGAAGCCGCCGAGATGGCAGCAGGTCAGCGCGGCGCGGTCGCGGCCGCTTTCGAGACATTGCAACAGCGGCTTTTTGGCCAGCCAGGCGTGGAGAAAGCCGGCAATGAAACTGTCGCCGGCGCCGGTCGTGTCGACGACCGCGACCGGACGGATGCCGGTCTCGGCGCGCTCGCGGGCAGTGAACGCCATCGACCCCTCGGCACCGCGCATGACGACGGCGCAGCCTGCGCCGCGCGACAGAAGGTCCACCGCCATAGCCGCCGCGGCACCATAGGGTTCGCCGGTCGAGCAGAAGGCTATGCTCAGGCCCTCGACGCCGAGATTGGCCGGATCGGCGTTGACCGAAATGTCCTGCGAGACGCTGACGCCTGCCCGCGACAGGCGCCTGCGCAAGGCGCCGCCGTCATCCAGCCAGCCGATATGGACGTGATCCATCGCCTCCATGATGGCAAGTTCGGCCTCGTGCGGCGCGTATCCGGCGCAGGCGCCGAAATCCTCGGCGGCGATCAGCCGCTCACCTGACGGCAACACTTTGATGTCGGTCCAGGCGGTGTTGCGGTCGCCGACTCGCAGGTGGTCGACCACGACCCGATTGGCTTCGAGCTCGGCGCGGGTGCGCTCGCCTTCGGCGTCGCGGCCAACGGCACCGAAATAGAAGCTCCTATTGCCAAGCCGGGCGAGCTGGACGGCGACGTTGAGCGCGTTGCCGCCGACCAGCGAGCGCCCGATCGGCAAGCCGAGGCGGTCAGTGCAATTGTCGCCGACGGCGGCAAATCGAAATTGAGCCGTCATATCCCCTCTGCTACGCCGCTAAAGGCACGCGCTCAATAGGCTACGCGTTTATAGTAGCGGCGCGTCGTCAGCGGGTGGTTGCGGATTACCTCGAGATGAGCACTGACGCGTTCGAGGGCGGTGGCCAGCACGACCGGCGAAACCAGCGCGCGCACGTCCGCAGAAATGCCGGGCAGTTCGAAGGCGGCCGTGTCGAGCACCGTCGTCTTGTCCGTGTAGTTAGCTGCGAAATTCTCGACCCGCTCGGCCAGCGGCCGGGCGCTGTCCTCGCCCTTGAAGAGAACAACGCTCACGTCTTTTTCCACCAGCTCCAGCGTGCCGTGGAAAAAATCGGAGGCATGCACCGGACGGGTCCGGATCCATTGCATCTCTTCCAGGATGCACATGCCGTAATACCAAGCCTGCGGCCAGACGTTCCCGGCGCCGGTTATGATGTGATAGTCGGAGGCGGCCAGTTTTTGGGCGAAGTCGGCGGCTTGCTTTTCATAGCTCCGCTTCACCTCCAGCAGCAATCGCGGCAACTGCGCCAGCTCGGCGAAAATCCGTTCGGATTCGGCCAGCTCGCCGCGATGCTTCAGCACCGAAAGCGCGATGAACAGCGACTGGAGGTAGAAGGACTCGCAGGAGGTGTCGTCCTCAGCGAAGTTGACGAAGACGTGGTCCCCGCCCCTGCCGAGCGGCGTCTCCTCATGCCCAACCAGCGCGATCACCGTCGCTCCGATCTCCTTGATCCTAGCCAGCAGCGCCACGCTTTCCTTGGTGGTGCCCGAGAGCGAAGGCAGCACGACGATCGATTTCTCGGTCAGGTGCACGGATTGGGCAAGCTGCAGCTCGGCAGTGATATCGACGAAGGCGGGAAAGCCGGACCGGCGCTGCAGCAATTGTGCGGCCGGATGCATCAGAATCGCCGCGCCCCCGGTGCCGAGGAAGAAGATGTTTTGAGCCCCGGCGGCGAGACATTGCGCAACGGCGGTTTCGATGCGCTCCCGCAAAGCCACCGCCCCCGATTGAATGCGTACAAACCGGGCTTCGTCGAAATTGAGCATCGTTCCCTCGATCGCATCTGTTGTAAGACAACTGACATCTTGCTGAGCGCATTTCAAGAGAAATCTTGCGGACCGGCTCCGGTCCAATTGCGTATGCAGCAAGTGAGGCGCCACGACATGCCCCCGCTTGACCTAGCCGCGATTGTCCGACAACAAAAGGAGAGTTGGCACTATGGGGATCACGGACTTGGACGAGCCGCTTCGGGATGCGCGCACACTGGCGGTCCAGCTCCGCGACCGCCTTGCCGACCTGATCAGAAGCGAGGGGCTCAAGCCCGGCGACCGGCTGCCGACCGAGTCGCAGTTGACGCAGCGCTTCCGCATCTCGCGCCCTGCCCTGCGCGAAGCGCTGAAACTTCTCGAACAGGACGGCGCCATTTCCGTCACCCACGGCCTCGGCCGCTTTGTCACGGCGAACTCTGCCGTGCAGGTCGACCGGCCGATAACGATGTTCGAAAGCGTGACCGACATGTCGCGCCATTACGGCTACGACACCATCAACAAGGTTCTGTCGATCGCCGAGGAAACGCCCGATCCGGTGATCCAGCAGCAATTGCGGCTGGCCGACGGAGAGCGCGTCATAAG
>NZ_RZSR01000071.1:0-11288 GCF_004023265.1 Mesorhizobium sp. M1A.F.Ca.IN.020.06.1.1 | reverse complement strand
ATCCGGATCTCCGAGCGATTTGGCGAGTTCTTTCGGGTTCTCTGGAAAGAGCTCGTTGGAGAATGTCTCGAGATCCAAAGGCTCGTTGTCCCGGATGTATCGCTGGCAGATGTCGTACGCCTTCTGCAGGAAAGCTTGCTTGTCCTTCACGAAGCCCTTCGCCGGCTCGGCGAAACCGTTCAGCACGCGCACCAGTGTCCTGGTATCCTCGAGGTCCTGAACGGTGCTGTCGCAACCGAGGAACTCCTTGAAGTACTCGGCGACGTTCCCCTTGCCCTTTAGGAAGCCGATGTAACGGTCCGCCGAGTTAGTCCATGCCGTCATGTTGATCCGGCCGGCGAAGCGGAAGCCGTCGAGGTCGAGGTGTTCGACTGACGCGATGTCAAAGCTTTTGGTGAGCGCCGCACCGAGCTTGTCGTTGATGATCGCCACTAGCAGAAACCGTTGCTCGTCCTTCTCGAGATGCGCGAAAAGGACGTGACCGCCCGTCGCCCCGGGCTTTCGGCGCGCCTGAACGGTCAGTGTCGTCATCAGCTTGGCCGTGAGCGTGGCGAAGTCCTTGAAGTCGCCCTTCCGGAACTCGTCAAGATAGGTCTGTGCCGGATAGTTGTCGGAGCTTGCCGCGAAGCGCCCGTGAGACTTCGAGGCGCGGCTCGCATACATGGCGTGCAGCTCGCCGACCACGCGCTCCACCGTTTCCGAGACCTTGAGGTGCGCGTTACCCGACACCGTTTCAAAACTCTCGGAATTCCTCTTCAGGTCGTGCACCGCGACCTGAATGACCTGCTCGACCATCGAATCCTCCCCCTCGTGATGGCAGTTATGCGAGACGTGAGGGCCCGAACGCAAGTGTTCGAAGGATTAGCAGACCGAATATCCACGCCATGCGTGTCGAAAGGCGGAACGTCTTTCGATCCGCTCATGGCCTACGATCGCAGCGCGGTTTGGATCTTCTTCCACTCAGGAATTTCATCGAAATGGTACTTACGCAGCCTCGTGAAAAGATCGAACGCGTGAAGGGTTCTTAGGATTAAGAGCGGGGCATTGAACGACGCCATTAGCACGCCCGAGAGAGTATCTTGCCGTTCAGCGAGCAACGCCTTGAGAACGACGATCTCGTTGCCGGGGTCTACGATCCAGGCTCCGGCATTGGCAACGAAGGTCACCGACACGGAGTCGGCAGCCGGGTGACCGATCTCGCAAAGTTTCGCGTAGGAACGGCTTTATGCCGGGAATCTTCATTCCATCCACGTGGTCGACGTACTGGAAGGTCTGCATCGCCTTGCGACTGCCGGTGTCTTTTCGGTCTTCAGCACCTTCCGGGCATGCGTGAAGTGTATCAGCGTGTCTTCCAACTCCTTAGCGGACAGCATGGGCTCCCCAGCCTGACCCGAAATCTCGGCTCGTATCGCATCCTTGTTGTAGGCGAGCGTCCGGGCCACTGGTCCCAGGCTGTGGTTTATATCGCCTGCGGATTCGATCAGGCTTCTACACGCCGACGCGCAGCCATATAGACTTCCCGCCTCATGTTCGCGGACCGCCACCTTGATCCACCTGGACGTACGGAACACCGATGCGACCGAAGCCATATGCGCCCGGTACAGCATCTCCGTCCAATAGATGTGCCCCATGTACGCCCGCCCGATCGATTCGTCGCGAGCCCTGTATTCGAAATCCGACAAGTCCTTGAAAGTGTACCTGTCTCTCATCAGATCAGGCGCAATGTCGTTGACGATGCGGCCGTAGAGTTCGGAATTCTTCCGAACACTGCGGACTTTTCTTAATGTCCAGATCGAGAGCTGGTGTCGAGGGCGAAACTTGGACCATGCAGCGATCGTCTTTCAAACACATCCTAACAGAGAAGCCGGACGCCATGCGAAGCACGTCGGTGACCGGCTGCTTTCGTATCTTCATTCGCCAAGACCCGACCGCCTACTGTCGGCCCAAACGGGACGTCTGAGTAGTGGCTCGCTGATCGCCACTCCTGGCGCAAAGCTGCCAATCGTTGTGCGGCGCCCTCGTCGACTTCGATCGACGAGCCGAAATTGCCTTGCTCCATCTAAAGTTTGAGCGATGAGTTAAAACCGATATGATTAGAAATATCGGTTTCAGCACCAAAGAGTGGCAACTCTGCGACGGCGGTTTTTCGACGGTCCTCGGGATAACGGCTCCGATTTCGACACTGAGGGAGGGTGCGCAAGAGGGCCAGCGGGATGTCGCAGGTGGTTAGCCCCGGTCGTGCACAATGCAATGTAGCCGTCCACCGACTTGCCCCACGAGTCCGCTTAGAAAACGCTCTCCTCCCGTGATCCACAGTCCACACGTTGCTACCAGTTTACGCCGCACGAGCTAGTCAGGCCGCTTCCGCTTAACGAGGCTCTTCTTATTTTAGCCCAACACGATCTGCTCGCAGCGAAATGGCAACTAGGATGCGGCTTTGTGCTTCGACACCAACCCGCCCGGAGTATCAGGACCGAGGCAGCGTCCATGAAGAGTGACGCAATCTCGTATCCCCCACGAGGGCTATCTCGTGAGGAAGCAGCTCGTTACATCGGTGTCGGATCGACGCTTTTTGACGAGATGGTTGCCGATGGGCGTATGCCAAAGCCCAAGCGCATCAATAGCCGCGCTGTCTGGGATCGTGTAGCCTTGGATATCGCTTTCACCTCGTTGCCGGACAAAGACAGCGGCCTTCAAGAGCTGTTGGAACGAAGCAAACGGGGCGTGGAAAAAAGATAGCAACTACGCTCGTTGCGTATACGCTGCAGGCGTAGTACGATGATAGCCCGTGCGGAAGGCATGATGTGAACGAGAATGAGAAACTTGCGCAAGACGTGAAAGCATGGCGGGCAAAGGAAGGGTTTACTGCCGAAGCCGCGGCCAAGGTACTGGGAATACCGAGGCGCACCTTTGAAGGCATAGAGCAAGGAAGAGGGTTTCGTTACCCGGTGCTCCTGCGCGTTGCCATCAAAAGCAAAACCCTTTCGCTACGGGCGAGTCTGAAAGGGTCCCCCGGACTGAAAGGAGCATTTGATGGCTCGGCCATTTAAGGATGCCCGTTACCCTGGGGTATCTTCGCGCCTCAAGAACGGCAAGCTAATCTATCGCTACCGCGCAAAGGGCATGCCTGAAATCCGCCTTCCCGGTAAGCCCGGCGATCCCGAGTTCGAGGCGGCTTACGAGAAGGCCACGCAGGGTCAAGGCAAGAAGGCAGTTATCGTCGATTTGCCCGGTCGGGCACTGCCAAAAACCTTTGGTCATGCCGCGCGCCGGCTTGAAACGACAATGGAGTGGTTGGGCTTTGATGAAGCCACGCAGCAGAAGAATGCGCGACTGATTGAGCGTTTTCTCAACCTGCCGGTCGATCCCAACTACCCACTCACCTGGCGCAATACTCCTGTTGAACATCTCGACGCGGATCGGCTTCGCGCCATCATTGAAGGCATCTTCAGGACGAACCGCACAGTCGCCAAACACACGTTGGTCGCCATCAAGAAGCTTCTATGGGTCGCGACCGATGTCGAAAAATGGATCAAGCCGCAGGATGATCCGTCGCTATCTATCCGCGTGCGGGTGCCCAAATCGACCAAGAACCCAGCTTGGCCAATTGCGATGCGCGAAAAGTTCGAGGAGCGACACCCCATCGGTACAGCCGCGCGCACCTGCTATGCACTGGGGTTCTGGCTTGGAAATCGGCGCGGCGATATCGCTGCTCTTGAGTGGGACGATCTTTTAACCGAAGAGATCGAACTGTTCGACGGCTCGCTGGTGCTAATCGAGGCCTTTGATTTCCGCCAGAAGAAGAACCGCAACCGCCATGGCGGGCGGGAGATGTTCATTCCAGTCGTAGACAAACTAGCAACGGCCTTGGACCTGCTCGATCGCTCGAGAGGCGGCACGGTCTTAAAGAACGCCTATGGCAGGTCATTCTCGGAAAAGAGCCTGACCGGCATGATGCAGCACTGGACGCGGCAGGCGGGAATTCCAAGCGGCTACACGCTTCATGGCCTGCGCCGCACCTTCGGCACCTACCTCGCTGAATGCAACATCCAGGCGCGCGCCATCATGGAGGCGATGGGTCATTCCTCCATGACGGTAACAGATGAGTATGTGCGTGAGGCCAATAAGAAGCGGATCGCGGTTGATATTGCTCGTGCCATCAACGAGCGCGAGGCCAAACGCGACGCCATGAAGCGGCGGGCAAACCTCCGCATCGTCAGATAATCAAATCGAGTCGGAACAAACCGGGACCACGGTCCTGCTTTGGGCCCATAATGGGCCCAAAACGTTTTGGGCCGAGGGCACTTTTTGTGAATAAAAACAATGGTTATGGTGGGCCCGGAGGGACTCGAACCCCCAACCAAGCGGTTATGAGCCGCCGGCTCTAACCATTGAGCTACAGGCCCCACGCGGGCTGGCTTAGTGTTTTTCGCCGCCCGGCACAAGGCTTTCGAAAGCGCTGGCGGCAAATGCCAAAATCAGCTCATATTCGCTCCGTACAGCGGTGTGCGCGCCCATCAGGCGCGTGAACTGGTCCGGACTGCCCGCAACGCCGGGAATCGATGCCTTTTTCGAGTCTGGGCAGAGGTGATACCGGATCGCAGATTTCGAGGAGTTTTCATGACCAAGTATCTTTTGCCTGTCGCGCTCGCTGCCGCGATCGCGTTTCCGGCGCTGGCAAGCGCCGCCGACACCCAGCCGCCTCCGCGCATTGTCGTCTCGGGCGAAGGCGAAGCGACTGTCGCGCCGGACATGGCGATCCTGACGCTCAGCGTCATGCGTGAGGCAAAGACCGCGCGCGCCGCGCTTGATGCCAACAATGATGCCATGGCGGCCGTGATCGCGGCGATGAAATCGGCCGGAATTGCCGATCGCGACCTGCAGACAGCCGGCATCCAGATCAATCCGCGCTACAATTACACCAACAAGGCGGACGGCAGCCAGGAAGCCGAACTCGTTGCCTACCAGGTGACGAACACACTGTCGGTGCGCGTGCGCAACGTCGACAAGACCGGCGACATCCTGGACAAGGCGGTGTCGCTCGGGGTCAACCAGGGCGGCAGCATCGCCTTCACCAATGATGATCCGAAGGCCACGATCACCGAGGCGCGCAAGAAGGCGGTTGCCGACGCGCTCGCCAAGGCCAAGACGCTCGCCGCGGCCGCCGGCGTCAACCTTGGCAAGGTGATCGAGATCACCGACCAGAACGTCGCGCCGGCGCCGATGCCGTTGAACGCCAAGGCTTTCGATGCCGCCCGCGCCGCCGTGCCGGTGCAGGCCGGCGAGAATTCCTACACCGTCCAGGTGACCGTCACGTTCGAGCTGAAATAGCTTGCCCGCCGCTTTGGTAATCCGACAAAAACAAAACCCCGGAGGACCGATCCTCCGGGGTTTATCTGAGCCACGCTTCAGCACTGGCCGAAGGGGCTCCACTACTCACAGGTGACGTCGGCGAGAGTCATCCTGCTTCCGACCTCGCAGAAGGTCAGCTGGTCCTGCAGAGGATCATGCCCAACCTGTCCTCGCAGGCTCCAGAAAAGCCTCAGCGATAGATGATCGGGCAGCCACGCTCGTTGGCGAAGACCACCACCACGCGGTCGCCATACTGACGGCCGGCCACCTTCACCGTTCGCCGGCTGATGTCGACGATGCGGACGCGGTGCAGGCCCATACGCTCGGCCTTGTCGAGCGCGCGGTCCGGCGAACAGCCGCGGCGGCGCCAGTCGCGATCGCGGCGGTAATAGCCATCATCGCCGGTGTAGACGCCGAAGCGCGGATCGTGATTGTTGCCGAAGCCGAGATAGAGGCTGTCCGCATGCGCCGCCGGGATGGCGCCGAGCGTGCAAAGCCCGACAAGGGCCGAAAGGGCTGCCGTCTTGATCTGGTTGAACATTGTCTCTCTCCTTGTTGTGGGCCTCGCGCCCTTGAACGGATGATTGGCGAACCAATGATTACAAAATGCCTTTTTGTGTCTGAACTTTGTGCGAACCGGCCGTTCATGTCCGGTTCATGTGGAAGAAAAGGCAAAACCCCTCACCCGAATGCACTTCCAAATCTGACGCGGGGAACGCGTCACCGCGGCCCCAGTTCCCTCGAGTTTCAAGATGCGAAGCCGCCAGGCTTCGTCATCAAGATGCGAACCCGTCAGGGTTCGTCATCGTCATCAAGATGCTGACCCGTCAGGGTTCCTCATCAAGATGCGGGATCCGTCAAGGTTCGTCATCAAGCACATAATCAAAATAGTCGTCCGGCTCGGCGAGATCCGTTTCCTTGGCCTTCACCCGGCCGCGGATCGAAATCCCGGCCTCATGCACGGTCTCGGCGCTCCCCGAAACCAGCTTGTGCCACCAATAGAGGTCGTGTCCCTCGGCGACGAGCCGGTAGGCGCAGGTCTTGGGCAGCCAGGTGATGGTGCGCACATTCTGCGGTGTGAGGCCGACGCAATCGGGCACGCGCGCCAACCGGTTGGCATAATCCGAGCACAGGCATTTTTCGGCGTCGAACAGCCGGCAGCCGACGCTCGTCCAATAGATTTCGCCAGTATCCTCGTCCTCGAGCTTGGACAGGCAGCATTTGCCGCAGCCGTCACAAAGTGATTCCCATTCGTCCGGGGTCATGGCCTCGAGAGTCTTGGTTTTCCAAAATGGCGCATTCATGCCGCTGGATTTGGCCCTCCGGGACCTCTCGGTCAAGCACTGCTGTCACAGGACCCATTATCAACATTAGAAAAACACGAAATTGCCTTCAAAAGGCCGGCCGGGCATCCTTGGCTGACAACAATGCCCGGCGGAACCAATTGATGCTGTTGAAAGTTTGGGCAGGGATGGGACCCCAGTAGGAGAAAATCGATATGAAACGCCAACCACGGATTCTGGCAGGTACGGCAATCGGCCTGCTAATGGCATCCGCGCCGTTGGGCGCGTATCCGCTGCAGGCCGATCTCGGCCCTTCGCGGGGGACGCCGTTTATCCTAGCGCAGTCGAACTGCGCCGAAGGCCAATCGGCTGAGGAATGTGCGCAAGGCCAGCAGGGGCAAGCCGAGCAGCCGAGGAAAAAGAAGCGCGAGCAGCAGACGGAGTCGGCGCCGGCCGAACAGTCCGCCGAGCCAGAGCAGAAGCCGCGCCGGAAGCGGCAGGACCAGCAGCAGTCCGGCCAGGCGGAAGAGGCGGCCCCGGCGGAGCAGCAGCTCAAACCGCGCAAGAAACGCGATCAACAGCAGCAGATCGAGGCAGCCCCTGCCGATCAGGGCGGACAGGCTGCGACCGACGAGCAGCAACCGCGCAAGAAGAAGCGCCAGCAGCAGACCGAAACCGCTCCGGCCGAGCAGCCGGCCGAACAGGCCGCGCCGGCGAGCGACGAACAGCAGCCGCGCAGGAAGAAGCGCCAGCAGCAGCAAACCGAAACCGCACCGGCCGAGCAGCCTGCCGAACAGGCGGCGCCCGCCAACGACAACACGCCGCAGGACAAGCTGCGCAGGAAGAAGCGGGATCAGCAGCAAACCGAGACCGCACCGGCCGAGCAGGCGCCGAAGACCGAAGCCCCTGCCGGCGAGGCACAGCAGGCCGAGCCCCAGCAAGACAATCAGCAAGCAGCACCGGCCGAAGGCGAACAGCCTCTGGACAAGACCAAGCGTAGAAAGACGGTCGGCGAGCAGCCCGGCACCGGTCAGGCGGTGACGGGAGAGCAACCTTCGACCAAGCAGCCCTCCAGCGAAGGCCAGGCAACCACCCAGCCCGCTACCGGTGAGCAGCCGGCTGAAGGCGGCGCGAACGCCGGCGCTGCCGCACAGGGCGAGACCCCTGCCAACGCGAACGAGGCTCCCATCCTCGACAGCCAGAAGGATGTCGTTCGCAAGCGCAAGGGCCGCCAGCCGGCCGGCCAGAACGAGAATGGCCAGGCCGGTGTCGAGCAAGGCGGCAACCAGGCTGGACAGCAGGGCGGCAATCAGGCCGAGCAGCGGCCTGCCGCGGTCGATCAGGGGCCGCCGCCCACCGACGACAAGGCGGCCCAGCAGGCGATCAAGCCTGAGAAGCTTGTTCCGGTCACCGAGGAAAAGGGCAAGCGGATCGAACTTACGCCCGAGCAGGTGGTCCGTGAGCGCCGCCGGCCCCAGGGCGCGGATGTGGTGAAGCAGTTCGGCGACCGCGTGATCCTCCAGTTCAACAACCAGACTTTCGTGGAAAGCAACGAGGCTCCTCGCATCACCCGTGGCGCCAGGGACGTCTATTACGAGGATCTGCCGCGCGGCCGCACCCGCGAGACCGTGGAGCGCGAGAATGGCGTCAAGATCGTCACCATCCGCAACCGCAATGGCGACATCGTCCAGCGTTCGCGCATCACGCCTGACGGGCGCGAATATGTCCTGAGCTATGTCGACGAGCGCTATTACCAGGATGTCGACGACTGGCGCGATCCAGGCGACGACCTGCCGCCGATGCGTCTCGACATATCGCGTCGGGACTACATCCTGGATTCGGAAGAAGTCGAGGATCCGGACGAGTATTATACCTTCCTCGAGCAGCCGCCGGTGGAGAGGGTGCAGCGTCTCTACTCGATCGACGAGGTCAAGCGCTCGGCCCGCGTGCGCGACATCGCCCGTCGTATCGACCTCGACACGCTCAACTTCGATTTCGGCTCGGCGACTCTTTCCGACACCGAAGTGCAGAAGCTCGAAGGCGTGGCTACCGCCATGGACAAACTTCTCAAGAAGAACCCGGCCGAGACCTTCCTGATCGAGGGCCACACCGACGCCGTCGGTACGCCTGACGCGAACCTCGCACTGTCGGATCGGCGTGCCGAGGCGGTCGCCGAGGCGTTGACCAACGCTTTCGGCGTCCCGGCCGAGAACCTCACGACACAGGGCTATGGCGAGGAATATCTCAAGGTGAATACGTCTAGCCCGAACCGCGAGAACCGTCGTGTCGCCATCCGCCGCATCACCTCGCTGGTGGCGCCTGTGGCGAGCAACGAGCAATGACTTCAAGATCCTGAGCCGATTTTCGGAAGCAGCGCGACAAGAAAGGGCCCGTCCGGATCCGGACGGGCCCTTTCTCTTGAAATTCAAGAAGAATTGTCCCGCTCATCCCGCCGTGCTCATTGAATCGCCGCATTGCGGCACCCAGATTCCAGTCAGGGCGTTCCCTGCCCTGTCCCGACTCCAGCGGGACACATGAGCCCCGCCGGCGCCCCTCTCCGGCGGGGCTTCTACCTTGAAAAATAAGCCCACCTGCCGGAAATACGGCCGAACCCCAGAGAGCAATTCCAGGAAAATGCGCAGCGTCCGGAATTGCGTAGATCAGAGCGAAACCGCCCCGGAACATCTCAGGAAGCGTCTCGAACTCGCGTCTAATTCCGGCGAAAGGCAGGAAGGGCGCGGCGGAATGAGGCGGCCGCGGGCTGTCAATAGATCCTTCTGACCTTCGTCGGCGAGTTGGCGAACACCTCGTCCGGCACGAAAAAATCGCCGGCAAGCTGATCCGCCGCGCCTGGCGCATAGACCGAAAAGTCCGTGACGCCCTCGGCCCGCAGCACCTCTTCGTCGATGTAGAAATTGCCGGTCGCCTCGCGCGCCGGCCGCAGGAAGATCGCGCGCGCGGCATCGGCCACGATGTCGGGCGAGCGGCTCATCGCAGCCACCGTGGCGCCACCCAGGAGATTGCGCACGGCGGCCGTGTCGATGGTCGAGATCGGCCACAAGGAATTCACGGCGATGCCGTCTTTGGCGAACTCGGCGCTCATGCCGAGCGTGCACATCGACATACCGAACTTGGCCATCGTGTAGGCGACGTGGTTCTTGAACCACTTGGCCTTCATGTCGAGCGGCGGCGCCAGATTCAGGATGTGAGGATTGTTTGCCAACTTCAGGTGTGGAATGCACATTTTGGACACCAGGAACGTGCCGCGCGTGTTGATCTGGTGCATCAGATCGTAGCGCTTCATGTCGGTCTCCAGCGTGCCGGTAAGCTGGATGGCGCTGGCATTGTTGACGCAGATGTCGATGCCGCCGAACCGCTCGACGGTCTTTGCCACCGCCTCGCCGACCTGAGCCTCGTCGCGGATGTCGCAAAGCACCGGCAGCGCCTTGCCGCCGGCCTGCTCGATCTCTTCGGCCGCGCTGTAGATCGTGCCCGGCAGCTTCGGATGCGGCTCGGCGGTTTTGGCTGCAATCGTTATATTGGCGCCGTCGCGCGCCGCGCGCAGCGCGATCGCCAACCCAATCCCGCGCGATCCGCCCGAGATGAATAGCGTCTTTCCCTTGAGCGACATGTCTCGGCTCCCTCTGCAACAGTGAGGCAACTTGCGCGGCGGGCAGCCGTGGCGCAAGGCCCAACGCACCGGTCGGAGGTTACGCAGCGTCGTGCTGAAAGGGTCTAGACCAGCACCAGCCCTTGCCGCATCGCGATGGCGATCGCATCGGTGCGGTTGGCGGCGCCGAGCTTGATCAGGATCGCGGCGACGTGGAATTTCGCCGTGTGGACGGAGATGTTGAGCCGCCGGGCGATTACCTTGTTGGGCGCGCCTTCCGCCAGCAGCGCCAGCACTTCAGCTTCGCGCGGCGACAACGCCGCGCGGGGCTGGTTGTCGTCGGGCGTCTCGTCCTCGGACACCCCCGCGTGGAACTCGCCATGTGCACCAAGATCTGACGGTCCTGCGCGGCTGATGCGATAGCCGGACGCCGCCAAGCGCAAGGCGGCGGCAATCAGCAGGCCGTCGGCGGACCCCGGCAGCATCGCAAACACATTGCCGCCCGGCCTTTCATGGCCGGCGCGGCGCGAGAGCAGCACACATGGCGTTGCCGGGCTCACGGCCCGGCTTTCCGAAGCAGCCTCATCGACCAAGGCGACATCCGCCGTTTGACCCATGCCGCTCCCGGCGAGGATCGGCAGCAGGTCCTCGCTCGCCGCAAGCGCATCGACCAGTTGCTCGGCGCGGGCCGCGTCGCCGAGCGCGATCAGCACCGTCAGCCGGGTGCTTGCCGGTTCCGGTCGAGCAATCGTTTGTATCGCGCTGCTTGCCATCGGCCTCTCAGCTCAACGGCTTTTCGCCGATGGTGATCGAAACATCGCGCTCAGCGCCGCCACTCAAGATACCGAGCGTCACGGTGGTGCCGGCGCTGTCCGGCCCGAGCTTGCGGATCAGCTCGCGCGGCCCATGCACGGCCTCGCCATTCCAGGTGACGATGATGTCGCCGACATGCAGGCCGGCGGCTTTCGCCGGGCCGCTGTCGTCGAGGCTCATCACCATGGCGCCGTGGGTGGCGCTGTTGCGGATCGGGTGCAGCCCGGCAC
>NZ_RZSR01000721.1:0-3134 GCF_004023265.1 Mesorhizobium sp. M1A.F.Ca.IN.020.06.1.1 | reverse complement strand
TCGTAGAAGGGCTTCACCACCGCCGTCGGCGATCCGGCGAAGAGCGTACTCGACAAAGCCGGCGCGCTGCGCGCCTCGGGTCAGGGCGAGTGCCTCGATCCCAACATGGCGCTCGACAATGCCGATTACGACAAGCTCGCCATCGACAAGAGCCTGCGCACCATCGAAGCGATCAATGGTGACGAGGCCAAGGTGGTGGTCGTCTTCGTCGTCGAAGGCCACCAGCACCGTCTCGAATGGAAGCTGAAGAAGGTCGGCGGCGACTGGAAGATCTTCGACCTCCTGTCGGTCACCGGCGAATGGGCGCTCAGCCAGTACCAGTGCGAATGATGAAGTCGCGGTCAGGGCATCACAGATGAAACTCCGTGCTATCCTTGCGGCGGCGATTATCGGATTTTGCGCGGCCGACTGGGCGGCTGGAACAACGCTGATCGCCCGCGGGCTCCGTCAGAACTTGACGGCGCCGAGCGAGGTGCCCGTCGAGCGCGTCGTGCTCAACCAGGCTGGTGCGCCCGAACTTGTCGGTTGGGTGATTGGTCGAAAGGACAGTTGCGGTGCGATCGTCCTGTTGCACGGGCGCGGCGCCAACAGGCTAGCGATGCTGCAACGCGCAAAACTGCTATCCGATAGCGGCTATTCGGTTGCCCTGTTCGATCTGTCGGGGCACGGCGAGAGCGGCGGAACCGTACAAGGCTTCGGCTACTTTGAAGGGCAGGACGCTGTCCGCATCCTGACATATGCCCGACAGCGCTTCCCCGGGCAAAAGATCGGCGCCGTGGGATCCTCGCTGGGAGCGGCAGCCTTTGTCTTTGCTGCACCGAAGGCGATCGCCGATGCCTACGTGCTGGAACAGCTCTACGCGACATTGCGCGAGACGACGGCTCGTCGAATGCCGTTCAGCATGCTGCGTAGCCTCCAAGCGGATGTCCTTCTGGCGCAGATGCCGCTTCGGCTCGGAATAAGCGCCGACGATGTCAGGCCGGTCGACCGCCTCGGCAAAATCGGCAAGCCGTTACTCTTGCTCGCCGGCGGCGAGGATCCCTTTATAGACCACGGGCAGGTAATGGCGCTGAAAAAAGCCGCTGCCTCGCAATTGGTCTGGTTCAACGGCGCCGGTCATGTCGATCTGTTGCGCCACGACCAGCAACGCTATCGCATTTCGGTCGTTCCGTTTCTTGCGACCAACCTGTGCCGAACCAATGCGGCCGGCCATGTCTGATGGCCGCTCGATAAACTCACCCGCGCCCGCGATATGGCGCGACCCCGGTGTCGGGCAGCCAGGCGCCTTCGGGCGGCGCGCCGGTCTGCCAGAAGACGTCGATGGGGATGCCGCCCCGCGGGAACCAGTAGCCGCCGACGCGCAGCCAGAGCGGCTTGGTCGCTTCGACGATGCGGCGGCCGATCATGACGGTGCATTCCTCGTGAAAGGCGCCATGGTTGCGGAACGAGGTCATGAACAGCTTCAGCGACTTCGATTCCACCAGCGTCTTGTCGGGCGCGTAGTCGATGACGATGTGGGCGAAGTCGGGCTGGCCGGTGACCGGGCAGAGCGAGGTGAATTCCGGGCAGGTGAAGCGCACGATCGCGGGCGGGCCGTCGCCTCGCTCGAACGGCACGGTTTCCAGGACTGCCTGTTCGGGACTCTGCGGCGTCTCGACGTGTTTGCCGAGCTGGGTCAGGTTTTTGGCGTCGGTCATCGATGGCTCCTCGCTGCCGCCGATGATTGCAAGGGCGGCAGGTGCAATCAGTTGAAAGTGCGCCGCGATCGAACGGACCCGGCGTGTTTGGCGGCTCATTAGCATTGGAGCGAAAGCCGCGCAGCGGTTTTCGGATGAATCCGATGCGTGAAATGGAAGCGGGAGCAGCGCCCGCGCAATTTGATACGGCAGGAAGACGATGACCAGCAACGACCCGCTTCTCCAACCTTATCCGCTCAAGCACCTGACGCTGAAGAACCGGGTGATGTCAACCAGCCATGAGCCGGCTTATTCCGAGGACGGCATGCCGAAGGAGCGCTACCGGCTCTACCACGCCGAGAAGGCCAAGGGCGGCATGGCGCTGACGATGACAGCGGGCTCTGCCATCGTGTCACGCGACAGCCCGGCCGCCTTCGGCAACCTGCATGTCTATGACGACGCCATCGTGCCGTGGCTCGCCGAACTTGCGGATGCCTGTCATGAGCATGACTGCAAGGTCATGATCCAGATCACCCATCTCGGTCGCCGCACCGGCTGGAACAAGGCCGACTGGCTGCCGGTGCTTTCCGCCTCGCCGGTGCGCGAGCCGGCGCATCGCGCCTTTCCCAAGACCATCGAGGACTGGGACATCGAGCGCATCGTTGCCGATTATGCTTCCGCCGCCCAGCGCTGCCAGGCGGCCGGCCTCGACGGCATCGAATTCGAATCCTACGGCCATCTGATGGACGGCTTCTGGTCGCCCGCCACCAACCATCGCGACGATGATTTCGGCGGCTCGCTCGACAACCGGCTGCGCTTCACCAACATGGTGCTGGATGCGGTTCGCGCCGCGGTCGGCGAGAAATTCGTCGTCGGCATCCGCATGGTCGCCGACGAGGATTTCGAAAAAGGCCTGTCGAAGGAGGAGGGCGTCGAGATCGCGAAACGTCTGGCTCGCTCCGGCAAGGTCGATTTCCTCAACATCATCCGCGGCTCGATCGAGACCGACGCGGCGCTGACCAAGGTCATCCCGGTGACCGGCATGCGCTCGTCGCCGCATCTCGATTTCGCCGGCGAGGTGAGGGCGGCGACGAAATTCCCGACTTTCCACGCGGCGCGGATCTCCGATGTCGCGACCGCGCGTCATGCGATCGCCTCCGGCAAGCTCGACATGGTCGGCATGACGCGCGCCCATATCGCCGATCCGCATATCATCAGGAAAGTGATGGAAGGGCGCGAGCACGAGATCCGGCCTTGCGTCGGCGCCACCTACTGCCTCGATCGCATCTATGAAGGCGGTGAGGCGCTCTGCGTCCACAACGCCGCCACCGGCCGCGAAGCGACGATCCCGCATGTCATCGCGAAAAGCGAAGGGCCGAAGAGGCGGGTGGTGGGCGTCGGCGCCGGGGCGGGGGGTCTGGGAGCCGCGCGGGTCGCCGCCGAACGCGGCCATCAGTT
>NZ_RZSR01000720.1:0-3135 GCF_004023265.1 Mesorhizobium sp. M1A.F.Ca.IN.020.06.1.1 | reverse complement strand
GTCCTTTGCCAGTGGCAGCTTGGCGACGGCGAGCTGGTATTTGATGGAGCGAGCCTGCTTCTCCGATATCTCTGCCTGGAGCAGATCGCCGACGATCCTCGGCGGCTCGTGCTGCCGCTTGATGGCAACGCCCATGATCTCGTCATAGGCCGAGCGCATCCCGTAGAGCTTCAGCGCTCCCATCAGTTCCAGCAAGAAGCGGATCGTGTCGCCGCGCCGATTGGAACGTGAACGCCCGCAGGAATGCCCCTGCATACTTATTGACTGTCGCATATTGCTCGGCCGCCAAGGCCAAGGGCGACGCCTCGTTGCTCTCGACCATTGACCGGAGCTCAGGCTTAATCCGCAGCAGCCGGTGCCATCCAACTTCCTGATCGAGAACCTCCAACGCGTTCCGACCATAGTCGTTGGCGGACTGCAGGGCTGTGATCGTGTCGAGGAACATGCGCAGTGCCTTAGCGGTATCCGGCCTGCAATCCAACTGCCGCTGCTTCTTGCGGTTACTGGCTTGCGAGAACAGGCGACCCATTAGCTTGATGAACATCGACACTGCATCGTCGGTGAGCTTCTGGCCGAGCTTGATGACCTGCGCCACGATCAAAGCGTGCCGGCGACTCGCATTGAAATCGTTGGCCAGCCATGCCGGCGTGGCGTTACCCTCACCGATCATCTGGTCCCACCGTCCAGATGATATGCGCGCCTGCAATTTCGGATCGATTTCCAGCTTGTGAAGGAAGGCAATGCGTTCTGTCAGCCCGACTAGGTTTGACGCACTTGGCGCTTCGGGTGCCGAGCGCAGCCAATGAAAGCGGGTTTGGCCGATCGCCGGATCAACCTCCAACAGCCTATCCAATGATTGAAGCGTATCGACCAAAATTTCTTCGATCAGCGCTCTTTCTGCCCGTCGACGAGCAATGGCGCGGGCGGCAAGACCAATGCGTTCGATCGTGTCGATGGCGGGCAGAAGAGACCCACGTTCACGAAACGTCGCGACAATGGAACGGGCTATCGCAGCACCGTCGTCGGACATCGTGGCCGTTTGAATCGCAGCTAATAGAGCAGCTCGACGGTCTTGCCCTGTCGCGCTTCTCGTACCCAGATACACCATCAAGCGGGCCGTGTGGTCGCGGCGGGTTTCCCCACGGCGCGCATACAGTGCGAAAGTGCCCGGAGCGACGCCGATCTGTTCAGCAACGTACTTTAGCATTGCGCGAGGCGGAATTTCGTCTGGCCCTAGCACTCTGGCTGGATATCGCATCAGGCAGAGCTGAACGGCATAGCCAAGCTGGTTGTGCTCTCGCCTGCGCAGTCCAACTTCAAGGCGATCGGCCGGCGACAACGAATAGTGTCGGATTAGGCTGTCCTCGTCAGCCGGCACATCGAAGAGCTTCAGTCGTTCTTGAGCCTTGAGAAGCTTCCGTTTACCCATCGCCCGACTCCGTGCACGACCAATGGGCCAGGAGCTTTGTCGAGTCGGGCGCGCGACGAAATCAAATCTGGCCCGATGCGATGGCAGTCCACAGGGATCGTATGCGCCGGTTTTCGCACTACGGCACGGTTCACGCTCCGTTCCCCGTTAGCGTACGATTTCGCACTGCTCTTGTTCTGACCCCACTTTGCTGAGATTGCCGGCGGGACTTGTCCACGCGGCGGTCCTGCTTGACGCCGCCCGCCGTCTCCAGCGCCATAGCACCGGCCTTTGCCGTCGTCAGGGTCGATGCGATAACCGTTTTTGCCGTCAATACTGCCGAGCTCGTCATCCCATACGTTCCGATGCGAACGACCCGGGTGATGCCGGGAAGACCACAGTCTTATTTCCGTTGAGAAAGACACGGCGATGGATATGAGCATGGATTGCCCGGGCGAGTACCTGGCTCTCGACATCTCGGCCCAGACTCACATAGTCCTCTGGGCTCTGGGCGTGAGTAACGCGGATGGTGTCTTGCTCAATGATAGGCCCTTCATCCAAATCGGTAGTCACATAATGTGCTGTCGCACCTATAAGTTTTACACCCCGTTCGTAAGCCTGCTTGTAGGGATTTGCCCCTTTGAAGGACGGAAGGAAGGAGTGATGGATATTGATGATCTTCCCTGACATCCTCTCGCACATGGCGTCAGAGAGCACCTGCATGTATCGTGCGAGTACAACCAGTTCGGTAGCTGTCTGTTCGACAAGCTCCATGATCTGCGCCTCGGCTTTCGGCTTGTTCTCCTTGGTGACGTTAATGTGATGGAACGGGATGTCGTGATTGACCACGACTTTCTGGTAATCGAAGTGATTTGAGACGACACCAACAATATCAATCGGAAGCGCTCCAATACGCCAGCTGTAGAGCAGGTCGTTAAGGCAGTGACCGAACCGGGAAACCATCAGGAGAACTTTTAGCCTTCGGGTCTGAAGATGGAGATCGGTATCCATTTGGAACTTATCGGTGATCGGCTTCAGCCCCTCAGCAAGCGCTTCCCTGCTGGTTCCCTCTTCTGAAACGAAGGAGATGCGCATGAAGAAGCGACCCGTGCTGAGATCATCGAACTGCGAGCTGTCGATGATTTTGCAGCCCATGTCGCACAAAAAGCCGGAGAGGGCTGCTACGATCCCTCTTGTCGACTGACAGGTTGCGGTGAGGACATAGAGGGTCATTGCTTACCTTCGCGAAGTTATGGTTCACCTGATGGGCCGATGGGTGAAGAGAAAATTCGAAACAGCGGGCAGTGCGGGTTAGCTGGTCAGAGCCTTCACCTGACTCGTCATCAAGCGCGATATTTCATTAGCTCGCGAAAGGTATCGAGGTCGACATTCCCTCCGGAAACCACCGCCACGACGGTCTTTCCCTTCCATCTCTCGCGATCACGCAGGATTGCTGCGACAGCAGCAGCGCCCCCCGGCTCAGTGACAATTCTTAGGTCGTTCGCGAGTGCCTGCATGGCAACGATCACATCGGTTTCTGACACCGAGAAGCCCTCGGCCAAGAGCTTTTTGTTTACCGGGAACGTCTTCTCCCCCGGAATTTGCGTTACGATCGAATCGCAAATTGAGTTGTAACCCGGCTCATTTCCGATCCGCTCGCCCGCGATAAGCGATCGCTTTGTGTCGTCGAAGTTTTCAGGCTCCGCCGAATGGACAAGAGTTTGAGG
>NZ_RZSR01000719.1:0-3143 GCF_004023265.1 Mesorhizobium sp. M1A.F.Ca.IN.020.06.1.1 | reverse complement strand
AGCTTGCGCGGCGGGTCGGTGGTCGGCGAGCACAGCGTGATCCTGGCCGGCACCGGCGAGCGCATCACGCTCGCCCACCAGGCCGAGGACCGGGCGATCTTTGCCCGCGGCGCGGTCAAGGCGGCGCTCTGGGGCCGAGGCAAGAAGCCGGGCCTCTATTCCATGCGGGACGTGCTCGGCCTGGGCTGAGGCGGTTTTTTCTGCTTTTCTTCCGCAATTCCGGGCCGAAACCGCTACACACTTTTCCTGGAATTGCTCAATCCAACGACGTATCAGGAGCAAACATGTCGGGAACTCTCGTGCTCGTGCGCCACGGCCAGAGCGAATGGAACCTGAAGAACCTGTTCACCGGCTGGCGCGATGTCGACCTCACCGACCAGGGCAATGCGGAAGCGCTTGCCGCCGGCCAGAAGCTCAAGGCGCGCGGGCTCAAATTCGACATTGCCTACACCTCGGCGCTGAAGCGTGCGCAGAAGACCTGCCAGCACATTCTCGACGTGGTCGGCCAAAGCAAGCTCGAGACCGTCCGCGACCAGGCGCTCAACGAACGCGACTATGGCGATCTCTCCGGCCTCAACAAGGATGACGCGCGCAAGAAGTGGGGCGAGGAGCAGGTGCATATCTGGCGCCGCTCCTACGACGTATCGCCTCCCGGCGGCGAAAGCCTGAAGGACACCGGCGCGCGTGTCTGGCCCTATTACCTGCACGACGTGCAGCCGCATGTGCTGCGCGGCGAGACGGTGCTGGTCGCCGCGCACGGCAATTCGCTGCGGGCGCTGATCATGGCGCTGGACGGCAAGTCGGGGGAAGAGATCGTCAAGCTGGAGCTCGGCACCGGCGTGCCGGTGATCTACAAGCTCAACGCCGATTCCACCGTGGCAAAGAAGGAAGTGCTGGAGGGGTGAGGGATTCCATTGTTCCGGCCCCGCTCGGAACGGGTGGCCGTCTCGGGACAACCGCTTCAGGCTGGAATTCCGTCTCGCCGTTAACTGACCAGCGTCGGCGCCGCCCCTCACCTGCCTGCCGGCATCCTCTCCCCGTATAGTGACGGGGAGAGGGAAGCTCCGGCCGCCGATTTCGCCAATCGCCAGCGTCTCAAGAGGACGCCAACGCCGCGGCCAGCCCCTTCTCCCCGTCCTATACGGGGAGAAGTGCCCGGCACGGCGATGAGGGGCGGGGCCGACGCCGACAATTGCCGTCCGTGCCTGAAATCAACCCCAGCTGCCCTCTGGTCAGTCTTGAGCTCCTCGAAAAAACCGCGTTGACACGCTTCGTTTGCCCGCTTACATGAGCGCCCACCAGCCCAGATGGCGGAATTGGTAGACGCGCACGGTTCAGGTCCGTGTTCCGCAAGGAGTGGAGGTTCGAGTCCTCTTCTGGGCACCAATTCTCTTCGGAGAAGCCAGTAATTCCAAGGAAATCAAGGCGTTGAGTATCCCCGGAGGTCCACCCAAGAGGCCCTCAGGAGGACCACCGCCCGTGCAGATCGACCTGCCCTACGTCCAGCAGCCCTCAGGCAAGAAGCACTACCGCTACCGGCGGAAGGTTCCGGGCTTCCTGAGGCAAGCTCTTGGAAAGACCGAGATCGTCAAGCCGCTGGGCAGCACACATGCCGAGGTGCTGCGACATTACGACCGGGTCCACAAGGAAGCCGAGGCCGAGATCAAGGCCGCGATGCGCGGGAAGCCGAAGAAGACCCCCGAGAAGACCGCGCTTGAGAAATACCAATGGGCAACCCGGCAGGTGGCCGAGTGGGGGCCGATGGATGAGGCCACAGCTGACGCCTTGGCCGACCATCTTGAAGAGACCGGACAGCCAGAGCTTTACCGCGCCTTGGTGGTCCCCGACCGGAAGGCACCCGCGCCCACGCTTGCCGATGCCATCAAGCTCTACCTCAAGGACAAGG
Organism: Mesorhizobium sp. M1A.F.Ca.IN.020.06.1.1; assembly: GCF_004023265.1. Lineage (NCBI taxonomy): Bacteria > Pseudomonadati > Pseudomonadota > Alphaproteobacteria > Hyphomicrobiales > Phyllobacteriaceae > Mesorhizobium > Mesorhizobium sp. M1A.F.Ca.IN.020.06.1.1. The sequence continues at coordinate 1,237 of NZ_RZSR01000719.1, read as the reverse complement.
TTGAAGGGACCGCTGACGAGACCAAGAAGCAGCAGCGGATTGACCGTGTGCAGGGTCACGTCGTGAAGGCCCTGAACCGTGGTGATCCTCAATTCAGGTCGTTTACGCGGGCCGACGCTCGGGAAGTCAGGGACCACATGCTGACTGAGAAGCCGATCCCCGCACCTTCCACGGTCCACCGTTACCTGAATGACCTCCGGGCAGTCCTCAATCACGCCACCAAGGAGATGGACGAGCTGAGGGGCTGGCTCAGTCCATTCAACGGGTTGGAGGTCAAGAAGGTGACGTTGGCCAAGGAGGACCGCAAGTCATTCACCGACGGTCAACTCAAGGCCGCCCGAGCGCGGGTGCTTGGTCATGCATCAGACGATCTCCAGCGTGTCTGGAGGATGCTGGAGGGAACGGGGTGCCGGCTGGCGGAAGTCACCGGGCTGATGGTCGGAGACGTTCACGCCGAAGGTGAGCGCCCCTATCTCGACCTCAGGTTCTTGCCTCACAGGCGCTTGAAGAACGCCGGCAGCGTTCGCCGGGTGCCGCTGGTAGGGGATGCGCTCAAGGCTGCTCAGGAGGCCCACGAGGCGGCTGCGGATCGCGCCTTGCTGTTCCCGACCTACGCTCGTGAAGGCGGCGCTTCGGCGGCATCACAGGTGCTCATGAAGCACGTCCGTAAGGTTGTGACCGACCGCAAAGTGACGGTGCATTCGCTGCGGCATACGCTCAAGGACAAGTTGGTCAAAGCCGACGTGGCGGAGGCTCTGCAGAACATGATTTTGGGCCACTCGTCGGGTGCCGTGAGCGAGGCTTACGGCGGACCTGAGGCGCGGCTTGAGGCGGCGACGAGGGCGCTGCAGAAGGCGTTGAGATAGTGGGTAAGACCACCACTGGAAGAACGCCCGTCTCGCAGATACATTGAGTAGGGTTTGGCCAGGAGGCTGATTTGGACCTTATTTCCCCTGAGGACTACTCATCCCTTCCAATCGACTTGACGGAACGATTTGTCGCGTTTGAGGAAATCTGTCGACGCAACCTGAACCGGCTCATCACACGCGAAACCCCGGAGCATTTCGATCAAATGATCCGGCTGGAGTACATGACGCTGGTGGCCGCTGCGGCTGAGGAATGCGGGGTCGAGGGCTTCAGGTCCCCATGGCAGATGGATCGACCGTACGATGCGTTTGACAACTTCCTCCTGCAGGCTACCGGCGTGTCCACACGGGTTCGTTTGCGAAGCGTCGGC
>NZ_RZSR01000718.1:0-3150 GCF_004023265.1 Mesorhizobium sp. M1A.F.Ca.IN.020.06.1.1 | reverse complement strand
CTCAATCTCGTGGCACGGCGCAGTCAAAAAAAGCGCCGAAGCCGGAAACCCTTACTTCGGACGCTTGGCACCGTATTTCGAACGGCGCTGCTTGCGGTTCTTCACACCCTGGGTGTCGAGCACGCCGCGGATGATGTGATAGCGGACGCCCGGCAGATCCTTGACGCGGCCGCCACGGATCATGACCACCGAGTGCTCCTGAAGGTTATGGCCTTCGCCCGGGATGTAGCCGATCACTTCGAAACCATTGGTCAGACGGATCTTGGCCACCTTGCGCAGCGCCGAGTTCGGCTTCTTCGGCGTCGTCGTGTAGACGCGCGTGCAGACGCCCCGCTTCTGCGGGTTCTGCTGCATGGCCGGGACCTTGTTGCGCTTCACCGGCGCCAGGCGCGGCTTGCGGATCAGCTGGTTGACGGTAGGCATTAAACCCTCTTGTCTCTCAATTCCGTGTCTTGCCCTGTCAGGGCCGCTCAAAGCGTCATGTCCATACGCGAATTCGGGCAACACACCGCGCCTCGCGGTCCTGCCCGAACAAATTGCAGAGGAAGCGGAAGCCGCTTCATGCGCGCCGGAGATGTCTTTTCGCTCGTAAAACGAACCCTGTTTGAGGCAAACTCCAAGGCGCGTCGCCTCGGAAAAGCAAGTCTCACATCGGTTCTGACGTGGCGGCTTCTACTCGCAAGGCCCCTATCCGTCAACCCCGGAACGGCAAATATTGCGCCCGATCCGGAGCTTGGCAGCCATGCGGAAAACGCATGTAATTTTCTTGCGTCTTTTTTCAAGAGCGAGGAAGAAAGTGACCCGCTTCCGCCTGTCATCTCGGCCGGCTTCGTGCAAATAAGTCGGCATGAATGGCAAAACTCCCCGCTTCCGGAGGAACCAGCCCGTGAACGACAACGAGGAGCGCCCGGTCACCATCATCACCGGCCGGGTGTGGCGGCGAAAAGGCGGCAAGCCGGAAGGCGTGCATGTGATGCTGGTCGCGCCCGACGATGATTCTGCCGTCCGCCGCGCGCTCGAATCGCTCGCCGCCGAAGGATTCGCCGAAGCCGAGCTCGACCAGATCGGCGACATGGAAGGCACCCCCGACGAAGAGCCGCATCTGTCCGCCTATCAGGGCGCGCTCGAGGGCGAAGTCTCGATCGTTACCTTCGACGAGCCGAGCTGATCCCGGACGGGAATCGCGAGATCACGATTTCGTCCAGGCTTGCCGGGCACCGTTGTCCTGCCTAAGAACACCTACTTCTTCCATCCCTCGGAGTCCCAATGACCAGCAACCCCATCAGGATCGGTATCGTCGGCGTGGGAAAGATCGTCCGCGACCAGCATCTTCCGGCACTGGCCAAGGACAGCAGTTATCGGCTTGCGGCCGCCGCCAGCCGCCACGGCAAGGTGGACGGCATCCCGAACTATCCGACGATCGAGGCGATGCTTAAGGCCGAGCCGGGCCTGGAAGCCGTCTCGCTCTGCATGCCGCCGCAGTTCCGCTATGACGCCGCGCGTACCGCGCTCGAGGCCGGAAAGCACGTCTTCATGGAGAAGCCGCCGGGCGCCACCGTCAGCGAGGTCGAGCACCTGAAGGCGATTGCCGCGAAGAAAGGCGTTTCGCTTTTCGCCAGCTGGCATTCGCGCTACGCGCCGGCGGTCGAGGCCGCGCGCGCCTTCCTGGCTTCGGCCAGAATCGACTCGGCGGCGATCAACTGGAAGGAAGACGTGCGCCGCTGGCACCCGAACCAGGAATGGATCTGGGCGCCGGGCGGTTTCGGCGTGTTCGATCCCGGCATCAACGCGCTATCGATCGCCACCCACATCCTGCCGCCGATGTTCATCACCTCGGCCGTGCTCGACTTCCCCGAGAACCGCGCCTCGCCGGTCGCGGCGCATGTCACCTTCCGCACCTCGAACGGGCTCCCGGTGACAATGGAGCTCGACTGGCTGCAGACCGGTCCGCAGAGCTGGGACATCCTGGCCGAGACCGACAAGGGCAAGATGGTGCTTTCGGGCGGCGGCGCAAAGCTCGCCGTCGACGGCAAGATCATCCATGACGAGCCGGAAGCCGAATATCCGATGCTCTACAAGCGTTTCGCCGAGATTGTCCGCGCCGGCATCTCCGACGTCGACCTGGCCCCGCTCCAGCACGTCGCCGACGCCTTCATGCTCGGCAAGCGCAATGTGGTCGAGCCTTTCTTCGATTAACAGCAAGCCCCGTGCAGCGCCGGCGTCAGTCCACGATCGCAATCGCAAATCCGTCATAGCCCTTGGCGCCGACGGTCTGGATGGCGGTGCCGTCAAGCCGCTTCTCGCCGCCGATGAAGGAGAACGCCGCGCGGGCGCCGACGACGTTTTCGTCGCGGCCGTCATCCTTAAGCACGGCGCCGTCGCGGATGACGTTGTCGCAGACTATCACCGTTCCGGAGCGCGACAGCCGCATGGCCCAGCTGAGATAATTCGGGTTGTTCGGCTTGTCGGCGTCGATGAAGGTCAGGTCGAACGGACCGGCATTTTCGCTGACCAAGGCTGCTAGCGATTGAAGAGCTGGCCCGAGCCGCAGATCCACCTTGTCGGAAACCCCTGCCCGCTCGAAGTTCGAACGCGCGACCTTGGCATGGTGCGGCTCAAGCTCCAGCGTCACTACTCTGCCATCGGCAGGCAGGCCCCTTGCCATCCAGATGGTCGAGTAACCACCGAGCGTGCCGATCTCGAGCACCTTCCTTGCGCCGCGAATCCGCACCAGAAGCGAAAGCAATTTGCCCTGCGCGGCCGAGACGTCGATCGCCGGCAGGCCCTGCTCGCGGTTGGCCGCAAGCACCGCGTCAAGCGTGGGATCCGCATCGAAAAGAGAGGAGACGATGTAGTTGTCGACAGCCGTCCAGGTCCTGGCGCTCATGGTTTTTCCTCGTTCATAACCCGAATGAAAAAAGGGGCCACGCGGGCCCCTTTTCTTTCTCTCATTGCATCCGCGCTTACTGCGCGGCGTTGACCATGTTGGTCAGCATCGGCTCGGCGACCTCGACACCCGAAGCCTTGCGGCGCTCGTCGATGATGAGCTCGTCGCGCGAGTTGGCGATGCGCCTTATTTGGCTCATCGTGCCGCCCGTGCCGGCCGGGATCAGGCGGCCGACGATGACGTTCTCCTTCAGACCCTGCAGC
>NZ_RZSR01000717.1:0-3152 GCF_004023265.1 Mesorhizobium sp. M1A.F.Ca.IN.020.06.1.1 | reverse complement strand
GGATATAGCCTTCCATCGAACGCCCGCCCATTTCCATCGGCCGCGCATGGGGCCGTGCGGCTGCGGCCGCGTGCCCGTCCTTGCCGACACGCACCAGCAAGCCGCGCTTCGAGGTGCCGACCAGCATATTGCCGTTGATCATGAAGCAGGTGCCGCCGAACATTTTCTGTTCCGTGAAAGCGCGCCGGCCAAGGGCCGCGCGCAAGCGCTCGACCATCGGGTCGGGGGCGACGATTGTTTGGGTGACCGACTTCGCCATGCGAACCACTTCGTAATTGCACGGCCTATGCAATCACGAATCCGGGCGACAATTCAATATGCGGAGGCGCGGCGGCGAGGCTGCCGATCTCCCCCACAAGGGTGGAGATGAGCTGTTTACCCCGGCACGCAGCCCTTCAGTTCCGGAAACTTTTCGTCGAAGCGCGCGGCCCAGCGTGTAAGCCGGCCGCGGCCCTTTTCCCACTGGCCGCCGAAACGCAGCGCGAGATAGCCGAGGGTGGCACGCAGCGCCAGCTGGCCGGCGGTGATCTTCTTGGGCAGTTTCGGCGGGTTGGCGTTGAGCAGGTCGAGCGCGGCGGTGATCTTCGCCCACTGGCGGTCGAGCCAGGGTTGATAGACCATGGCGTCCGGTCGCGTGCGCCGCTCGTAGACCATCGACAGCGCGCAGTCGCAGATGCCGTCGGCCAGCGCCTCCAGCACCTCGGCCTCGAGCCGCTTGTCGGGGTTGCGCGGGAACAGCACGTTCTTCGACAGCCGGTTGAGATGCTGGGTGATCGCCCGGCTGTCGTGGATCGTGCGGCCGTCCTCCAGCACCAGCACCGGGATCTTGCCCAGCGGATTGGCCGAGATCAGCTCCGCCGGCTTGTCCTCCGTCTTGACCGGCACGAGGTCGATGGCGATGCCGGCATAGGCGGCGGCCATGCGGACCTTCGAACTATAGGGAGAGGTGGAGGCGTAGAGCAGCTTCGGCATGGATCGGGTTCCTGATTGTCCGCGCGCACTGTTGACCGAATGCTCTTGCCAGAGCAACGGCCAGCGTCGCCAAAACCTACCGCCAGTTGGCCGCACCTTGTTCGAGCGACGCGTGCCGCCGCTACTTCAGGGACCGCTCCATGATGATGGTTCGTTCGTCGTCGTGGAAGCAGTCCCGGAGCGCGCGGAAGCCAAGTCTGAAATAAAATCGCTCCGCGGTGACCGAGGACGGCACCGTCAGCACCGTCGCGCCGTTTGCCCGCGCTGCTTCCTCGATCTCCAGCATCAGCCGGCTGCCGACGTCGCGTCCCTGAAATTCAGGATCGACGAACACAGATCGAACCATTGTTCCGTCCAGCCCCGCGGTACCGACAATTTTGTCGCCGCAAACGGCGACAAAGACTTGGCGCTTCTTGAAAAGTTGCAGCACGGCCGAGGGGCTGAAGCTCTGCTCAACGCGGGCGATGATTTCCGGCCCGTAATCCCTGGCGTTGTTTTTCCGCAGAGCGGCAACAATGACCCGGCTTACCGCTTCGGCATCGCCTCGCCTGCCCGTCGAATTCCAAGCCACAAAGCCATGATCAACCCTTTCTACCTGATCGACGTGCGGCAGCAGCCGACATCGCCCGGACCAGAACGGATCGTGACGATGCGAGCCGGTCGCGCAATAAAAAAGCTCCCGGAAGTTTGCCGGGCGGCAAATTTCCAGGAGCTTTCAGGACAGGCCTTTACCGATCCACTTCGCCCGCTGTTACGCCGAACTGGCGAGAGGGGCGCCTCGACGGCACCCACCCTCGCCTGTTCAGGCTCGCGAGCGAAGTTACGCGACTACTTCTTGGCCGGCGCCTTCTTGGCAGGCGCTGCCTTCTTCACGGCTGCCGTCGACTTGGCGGCTGCTGCTTTCATCGGCGCCTTGGCGGCGGGCTTGGCCGCTGCCTTCGCTGCCGGCTTCTTGGCGGCGGGCTTCGCTGCCGCCTTCGCGGCGGGCTTGGCTGCCGCCTTCGCGGCCGGCTTAGCCGCAGCCTTCGCCGCAGGCTTTGCCGCTGCCTTGGCCGGAGCCTTGGCCGGAGCCTTGGCTGCTGCCTTCGGTGCCGCTGCCTTCTTCGCTGCTGCAGGTTTCGCGGCAGCCTTCGGTGCCGCTTTCTTTGCCGGCGCTTTCGCCGCCGGCGCCTTGGTTGTCGTCTTTGCCATGCGATGCCCCTTGCGTTTTGCCCAAGGTCGTGAGTGACCCGGCGTGCTCATGCATATCTGACTCGCGGCTATCTAGCCAGCGAAGCAACACAATGAATTTCAGTTATTGAATTTTGGTTACGCAAGACGCGTTGACAAGGGCATCGGAAAAAAAAACGACAGAGAATCTTTGCCCGTCGAAGTGAAATTGCGCCGTCGAGAATTCCCGATGCTCTCTATCGACGGATCATCCAGACATCTTGATGCCGCGCAGAGCGCAGAATGTGAGCCTATTGCTCATAATGGACAACGCACACCAAACAAAGCACCTCATCTTGTCCAGCGGAAAGATTTACAAGTCAAGGCGGAGCAGAACCGAACCGGACGAAAGGGCAAAGCTTGCGCGGCAAAAAAGCGAGCTTTGCGCTCACATTCAAGATCTGCCACTGGAGAGCTTGATCCGCTCAGGCTCCGCTGCGGACGGCGTGGAGGACTCCGCCGTTCCATGCTCCTCGCAAGTTCGGGGGGAGAAAACCGTTGCGCACAGTCCTGGAATTGCTGTTCTTCGTTGGTCGCAATTCCGGACGGAAAACCGCTTCGCACTTTTCCTGGAATTGCTGTTCTTCCTTGGTCGCAATTCCGGACGGAAAACCGCTTCGCACTTCCTGGAATTGCTCTCAGGCCAAATGTGAGTATCCTGCTTATATTCTCGGGAGGCAGGTTGGGGATGTCTACTCGCATTGCAAAGCCAGCCCCGCGCATGCGCAAGGAGCCGCGCCAGGCGCGCTCGGTCGCCACCGTCGAGGCGATAATCGAAGCAGGTGCCCGCGTTCTAAGCGAGATCGGCTGGGCGGGCTTCAGCACCAACAAGGTGGCCGAGACCGCGGGCGTGAGCATCGGGTCGCTCTATCAATATTTCCCCGACAAGCTTGCGCTGGTCGACGCCATCCGACGCCGCCACTTCGACCATGTGCTGTCCGTCATTCGCGAAGCCGCGGCCGAGGAGAAGC
>NZ_RZSR01000716.1:0-3167 GCF_004023265.1 Mesorhizobium sp. M1A.F.Ca.IN.020.06.1.1 | reverse complement strand
GGCAGCTTCCGCCGTATCGAGGGGCGAAGCCGCAAGGAGGTTGACAGGTTGCTCGACGCTTTCTTCGACATGAAGCAGGCGCGCTTCGCCAAGATGGGCATCGCCAACGTGTTCGGCGATGAAGGCGTGCGCGCCTTCTTCCGGGCGCTGTTTGCCGATGCGCTTGCCGAGCAGGAGCCATCCTTCCTGCTGCACGGGCTGGAGGTAGCGGGAAAACTTCGCGCCGTTACCGGCTCCAGCCGCTCAGGCAAGCGCCTGATCTGCGAGTTCGGCGCGATCGCCGAGGATGATCTCGCCTTCACCAGCCCCGGCGACTTCCTGTTCTTCGACAACATCCAGGAAGCCTGCGAGCAAGGCTTCGACCTCTATGATTTCTCGGTCGGCGACGAGCCCTACAAGCGGCTCTGGTGCGACATTGAGGTCCGGCATTTCGAGGTGCTGATGCCGCTGACGCTGAAAGGTCGCGTGCTAGCCACAGGGCTGCGGCAAGGCGCGCGGGCGAAGGCCTTCATCAAGAACAATCCGACGGTGTGGACACTGACCAAAAGCTTGCGCCGGAAGGCTGCCGGACAGGCCGCCCCTATTGTTGCCGAGGACGACGCCTGACCGTCGTCCGTCAGCCCGAGACTCAAATCCGAGGGCTTCGCGGGCGATATCTGTTCAGGCCGCCGACCGGCGTCCGGGCAACGGATCTCCCGGTTCATGGCCAACCGGCGTGACTAGCGTGACGTCCGGATAGCCGTTCTCGATCAGCTTGACCGCCGCCTGCGTGACCTCGTCATCGGCTTCGAGCATCGACAGGAAGACTTCCGTGCCATCGCCAACCAGGCGGCTGATGCCTTGTGCGTCGGCAGGGCCGCATTCGACGACGACGAGGTCGTAAGCCGTGGTCAGCGACTGCATGATGATCGGCAGCCGGTCGGCGGCGCGCATGGCGCGGATAGGATCGGCGGTACCGACCGGAATCACATGCGCGTCCGAATAGAGATCGGGATGGATGACGTCGCTGAACTGCGCCTCGGAGGCCAGCAGATTGGTGATGCCGGGAAGCAGTCCGCTGTCCAGCATCGGGCGCGAGGCGGCGCCCGAGGCGGTGAGATCGAGCAGGAGCACCCGGAGGCCCGCATCCGACACTTCGCGCGCCACCAGCACGGCGGTGGCGGCGGCCTCGTCACCTTCCGGGGAGACAAAGATGGCGCGCGCGGCACCCGAGGCAATCAGCTTTTCCGCCGCCTTCTCGACATCGATCTCGCCAAGTCTCGGCTGCCATGACCGGCGCGCTTCGGGCTGTGCCGGGTCTGGTGGATCTACCGGCTCGGCAGGCGCTGCCTCCATGACGGTGCCCTGCCCGATCCGCTCGTCAGCGACCGAATCGTCGCTAGCTTCATCTTCGGCATCGGCGAGCGCCGGTTCGGTGCGCGCCACCGGCATCGCCACCTGTTCGATCGGCTCGAATCGGGCTCCGGCGGCCGGACGCATGGCACGGCCGGAGAACAATTCCCTCAGAAGCGTGCTGATCGCCATCAGCAGGAGCGACGCGGCGGCGGCGGCACCAGTGATCGGGCCGATCTTCGGGAAATACGGTTCGGTCGGCACCTGTGCTTTCGAAAGCAGACGGGCGTCGACCGGCAGATAGTTGCGGTCCGCGCGCGAAGCCGCCTCGCGGTAGCTTGCCATATAGGATTCGAGCTGCTGGCGCTGGGCATTGGCGTCGCGCTGCAGCGCATCGAGCTCCACCTGCTGCTCGCCGGCACGGGCCGAAGCGGCTTTCAGCGTGTTGACCTCCTGGACCAGCTGGTCCTCACGAGCTTTGGCGGTCTGTGCCTGAGTCGCCAATCCCTTGAGGATCTTCTGCGCCTCGTTGCGGATCTGGCCATTGAGATCGGCAAGCTGCGACTTCAGCGCCCGGATGCGAGGATGGTTGTCGAGCAGCGTCGTCGACAGATCGGCAATATTGGTCCTGAGCTCTACCTGCCGCTCGAGCAGGCGCTGGATCAGCTCGGAAGACAGAACTTCCGGCACGCTGTCCAGCGTGCCGCCATTCTGCAGCGCCTTGCGCACGCTGTCAGCGGTCGCCTCTGCGGCGGCGCGATGGGCGCGCACCCGGGAAAGCTCGCTCGACAGTTCCGAGAGCTGCTGCGTCGCGAGCACCGAATTGTTGCCGCCCATCAACAGGTCGGATTGCGCGCGATAGGCGGCAACCTTGGCTTCGGCATCCTTCACCCGATTCTGCAGATCGGTGATTTCCGGGCCGAGGAAGCCTGTGGCGGCGGTGTTCGATTCCATCTTCGCACTGCCTTTTGAGGCAAGGTAGGCCTGCGCAATGGCGTCCGCGACCTGGGCGGCGAGCTTTGGATCGTTCGAGGAGAACTCAACGGCAATTACGCGGGATTTTTCAACGCCGTAGACGTTGAGCTTATCGTGCATTGCCTTGAGCACGCGCTCTTCCGGCGGGATGTCGAAGGGATCGCTCTTCAGGCCGACAAGCACAAGCGCGCGACTGAGCGCCGACATCTTCAGCGCTTCGTCGAATTCCGGCAGTTTTTCCAGGTTGAGGTCCGAGGCAACCTTCTTGAGGATATCGGGCGAGGACATGATCTGGACTTCGGTGGCTACAGCCTCCTCATCGGTCGCCGGCTTGTCGTCGCTGGTTGTGCCGGCCGGCCGCGTGAAGATCGATTCGCGCGGCCCGATCTCCAGCTTGGCCACTGCCTTATATTGCGGCGTGGCCAGCCAGGCGAAGGCAAACGCCAGCCCGGTGACGACAAGCGTGACGAGAACAATGCGCAGCCAATTCCTCGCCAGGCTGGCGAAGAGCTGTCTCAGGTCGACATCGACATCTGCGGCCGCGGACTGAACGGACATGCATCCTGCTCCGAACTTTGAGTCGAGGATGGACCGTAAACAACTATGGTAACGCAGCCGTTAAGATCAGGATGCGTACTTTTTAGAACGCACTCAAAGAACGTCCTGCGAAAGCAATAGAACAATTGGCTTTTTTGCCAGCAGCCGATGAGTCTAAGGCCCATCCTTTACCGACCATTAACCCTAACAGGATGATAACGGGCGCACTTCCTGGGGTTGGCCGCCTCACCGGTGGCGAGAGCGACGAAGGTTCGTGTCCGATCATGAAAAGCACTGCTCATCTCTTTCGCGCCATGCTCGCC
>NZ_RZSR01000715.1:0-3169 GCF_004023265.1 Mesorhizobium sp. M1A.F.Ca.IN.020.06.1.1 | reverse complement strand
ACGCTAACCGGTTTCCGAATTCACGCAAAAGTCGCCAGGACCGGCTTGGAGAAAATCCGGCCTATGCCTTATGCTTGAATTCCTCCCCGCGCAGCCGCGCGCCACCTCCCGCCGGAGACATTTCATGCAAAAACGCCGCCTCGGTCGGACAGACCTCCTTGTTTCGCAAATCTGCCTCGGTTCGATGACGTGGGGCCAGCAGAACACCGAGGCCGAAGGCCATGCGCAGATGGATCTGGCCTTCTCGCGCGGCGTAAATTTCATCGACACCGCCGAGCTTTACCCGATCCCGCCCAAAGCCGAGACGCAAGGGTGGACCGAGAGGATCATCGGCAGTTGGATGAAGACCATGGGCAACCGCGACAAGGTCATCATCGCCTCGAAAGTGGTCGGCCGCACGGCCAACGCCTGGTTTCGCGGCGACCGGCCATCGAAGCTTGTGCGCGCCGACATTTTCGATGCGGTCGAGAAGTCGCTCGCCAAGCTCCGCACCGATTACATCGATCTCTACCAGATTCATTGGCCGGACCGGGACATTCCGTGGGGTTCGAACCCGACGCGGGTCGGGGTGGTAGCGCGGCGGGCCGATGCTGTCGGAGCGCCGGCGGACGAGACGCCGATCGCCGAGACGCTAGCTGTCTTCGAGGAACTGGTGAAGGCGGGAAAAATACGCCATTTAGGCCTGTCGAACGAAAGCTCGTGGGGCGTCATGCGTTTCCTGGCCGAGTCCGACAAGGGCGTCGGCCCGCGCGTCGCCTCGCTGCAGAACGCCTACAATCTCGTCAACCGCACCTTCGAGGTGAACCTGGCCGAAGTCTGCCAACGCGAAGAGATCGCGTTTCTACCTTATTCTCCGCTGGCGCAGGGCTACCTCACCGGCAAATATGATCACGGCGCGCGGCCGCAAGGCTCTCGCACGCAGCTCTTCAATCGCGGCCAGCGCTACGAGACGCCGAATGCGGCGGAAGTGCTGCTCCAATACAGCGAGCTGGCGCGCTCTTTCGGCATGGAGCCGGCGCTCTTCGCCAACGCCTATGTGACGAGCCGGCCTTTTGTGACCGCGAATATCGTCGGCGCCACCAGCGTCGCGCAGCTCGACATGGCGCTGTCTTCGGTCGAGGTCCGCTGGACGGAGGAGATGCAGAAGGCGGTCGATGCCATCCACCAGCGCGTCGGCAACCCTTGCCCGTGACTGGAAATCATTGAGAAGGACGAAGGGATGGAGGCGATGGCAGATTTTCCGATAGAGCTCGTGCGCGGACGGTTTCCAGCACTTTCGCTGACCGACAAGGGCCGCCGTCGCATCTATCTCGACAATCCCGCCGGAACCCAGGTGCCGCAGGCGGTGGCGGATGCGGTCTCGCGCTGCCTGCTAACGACAAACGCCAACCTCGGCGGCTTCTTCGAAACGACGGTCGCGGCGCAGCAGGTGGTCGATGATGCGCATGCGGCGATGGCCGATTTTCTCGGTGCGGCAAGCGTCGAGGAAATCATCATCGGCGCCAATATGACGACGCTGACCTACCACATGTCGCGCACACTCGGCCGGACGATGAAGCCGGGCGACGAGATCATCCTCACGCGCATGGACCACGAGGGCAATGTCTCGCCCTGGCTGCAGCTTGCAGAGGATCTCGGCCTTGTCGTGCGTTTCCTGCCCTTCGACGACAAGAGCTGGCAGGTCGAGGAAGCGCGGCTGAAGGCGCTGCTTTCGGAAAGGACGCGGCTTGTGGCGCTGAACTATGCCTCGAACCTCACCGGCTCGATCAACCGCGTGAGCGAGCTGACGGCACTCGCCAAGCAGGCCGGGGCGCTGGTCTATGTCGACGCGGTGCAATTCGCGCCGCACGGGCTGATCGACGTTCAGGCGCTGGGCTGCGATTTCCTGGTCTGCTCGGCCTATAAATTCTTCGGGCCGCATATGGGTATATTGTGGGGCCGCCGCGACGTCATCGATGCGCTGAAGCCCTACAAATGCCGCTGCTCGTCCAACCACCTGCCGGAAAGGTTCGAGCTCGGCACGCCGCAGATCGAGCTGATGGCTGGGTTGACCGCAGCGGTCGACTACTTCGCCGATCTCGGCGCCGCAGCCGGCGAGGGCGGTTCGCGGCGGCAGCGGATAGCGAGAGCCTTCGAAGTGTCGATCGCTTACGAGAATACGCTCGCCCGGCAGTTGATCGAGGGCCTGTCGAACATCGAGGGATTGACCATCCGCGGCATCACCGACCCGGAATGTTTCGGCGATCGCGTGCCGACAATTTCCTTCACGGTAGAGGGCATCGCGCCGGAAACGATCGTGCGACAGATGAATGCCGAGAACATCTTCCTGTGGTCCGGCCACAACTATGCATGGGAGATCGTCCACCAACTCGGCATTCCGCCGGAGCAGGGCGTCGTGCGCATCGGCATCGCGCATTACAACACAGCCGCAGATATCGACGAGACGCTGGAAAGCGTACATCGCGTCATTGCAATGCTGAGGCAGCAGCGCGCCTGAACTATCCTTTCTTCCCGCCAAAGCCGGTCAGGAAAGCGGTGAGGTTGTCGCCGAGCGCATCGCAGAGGTAGCCGCCCTCCTGGACGATGACCGTCGGCAGGCCAAGGCCGGCGATCGCCTCGCCGACGCGCGCGAAGCCGGGCGTCGTCACCGAAAGGCCTCCGAATGGATCGCCTTCGAATGCGTCGAGCCCGAGCGCGACAACCAGCGCTTCCGGCGCGAAGGCGCGGATGCGCCGGAAGGCTGTTTTCAGCCCTTCCAGAAATGCCGCGTCGCCGGATTTGCGCGGCAGCGGCAGGTTGAGGTTGTAGCCGAGGCCCGCCCCTTCGCCGCGCTCGTCGGCATGGCCCCAGAAGAAGGGATAGAAGCGCACCGGATCGGCATGCAGCGAGACGGTCAGAACATCCGGCCGGGCGTAAAAGATTCCCTGCGTGCCGTTGCCGTGATGCAGGTCGACATCGAGTATGGCGACGCGTCCCGCGTCCTTTCTCAGCACCTGCGCGGCGACCGCCGAATTGTTGATGAAGCAGAAGCCGCCCGCCACGTCGGCAAAGGCGTGATGGCCAGGCGGGCGGCAGAGCGCGTAAGCCGCCGTCGCGCCGGCCATCACGGCTTCGGCGGCTTCCACTGCGCTCCAGGCGCTCCAGAGCGCACTGTTCCAGGTCTCTGCCG
>NZ_RZSR01000714.1:0-3171 GCF_004023265.1 Mesorhizobium sp. M1A.F.Ca.IN.020.06.1.1 | reverse complement strand
GCCGTGGTCGACAAGGCCGGCGCTACGCTGATGGTCGGCTTCAACCGCCGCTTCGACCCGCATTTCGCCGCCGTCCGCAAGGCGATCGACGACGGCGCCATCGGCGATGTCGAGATGGTCACCATCACCTCGCGTGATCCGGGCGCGCCGCCGCTCGACTACATCGCGCGATCCGGCGGCATTTTTCGCGACATGACCATCCATGATTTCGACATGGCGCGCTTCCTGCTCGGCGAAGAGCCGGTTGCCGTCAGCGCGCACGCCTCGGTGCTGGTCGACAAGAAGATCGGCGAAGCGGGCGATTTCGACTCCGTCAGCGTCATTCTGGAAACCGCGTCCGGCAAGCAGGCCGTCATCTCCAACTCGCGCCGCGCCACCTATGGCTACGACCAGCGCATCGAGGCGCACGGCTCGAAGGGCATGGTTGCGGCCGAGAATCAGCGGCCGGTGTCGATCGAACTCGCCAACGACAAGGGCTACACGCGCCCGCCGCTGCACGATTTCTTCATGACCCGCTACATCGACGCCTACGCCAACGAGATCGCTTCCTTCATCGCCGCCGCGACTGCCGGCAAGAAGGCGGCGCCGAGCGGCAAGGACGGGCTGGTCGCCTTGAAGCTGGCTGATGCCGCCTTGGAGTCTGCCAAGACAGGCAAGACCGTCCGCGTCGCCTGAAGGTTTGAACTCGATTACAGGAGCCAGAGCGATGAACGGTCTAGCCGGTCGCAATTCAGAAACGCGCGCCATCGTCACCGGCGGCGCGCAGGGCATCGGCTTCGCCGTCGCGGAAGCCTTGGCCGACGAGGGTTGCCGCGCGCTGGCGCTGGTCGGCCGCTCGCAGGACAAAGGTGACAAGGCGGTCGCAGCGCTCAAGAAGAACGGTGTCGATGCCATCTTCATCAGCGCCGATGTCGCCAAGGTCGCCGACTGCAAGCGCGCCGTCGCAACGGCGCTCGCGCATTTCGGCACTTTGAACGCGCTGGTCAACGCCGCCGCCACTTCGGCCCGCGGCTCGTTGGTCGAGACATCGGAAGAGCTTTTCGACCAGATCTTCGACACCAATGTGCGCGGCCCCTTTTTCCTGATGCAAGGCCTCGTCGCGCATCTCCTGGAGCGCAGGGCGCCGGGCTCGATCGTCAACGTGCTGTCGATGTCGGCGCATGCCGGCCAGTCCTTCCTGACGCCCTATTCGACCAGCAAGGGCGCGCTGATGACGCTGACCAAGAATGTCGCCAGCTCCTACCGGAAAAACCGCATCCGCTGCAACGCGGTGCTGCCCGGCTGGATGGATACCGAGGGCGAGGCGATCGTGCAGAAGAAGTGGCACGATGCGCCGGACGACTGGCTGGAAAAGGCCGAGGCCGCGCAGCCGATGGGCCAGTTGGTCAAGCCGGCGCAGCTTGCCCGGCTGATCACCTATATGCTCAGCCCGCAGGCCGGCGTCATGACCGGCTCGCTGGTCGATTATGATCAAAACATAGCTGGCGTGATCGGGGAGTAGTGACACGAGTAGCCTTACGCCAGAAGCCGGCCAGCTATGGGTGGCGATGTGATCAGCCTCGTGCGCCCAAAGGTACGCGGCCCCTGAGAGCCCCTGTTGCCGCAGCATCGCTATTCCGGTATAGTCAAGATGGTCAGAGTAGTCATGAGATTGAGATGCTGCCCGGACCGAAAGGAGATACGAGCTGGACGGTCGCTGGGGCAAAGGCCCGGCTCTCGGAGGTAATAGATCGGGCGCAATCTTCGCCTCAGACGATCACCCGTAACGGCAAACCAAGCGTTGTCGTCGTGTCCGCAGAGGAATGGCGGCGGAAGACCGCCCGCAAAGGAACGCTTGCGGAGTTCCTCCTGGAGTCGCCGCTGCGCGGCGCCGATCTCGACCTTGAGCGTCAACCCGACGAACCGCGTGATCAGCCGCTTTGAGGCTTCTGCTCGATACCAATGTCCTGTCAGAGGTCACGAGGCCGGCGCCGGATGTAGGCGTTCTAAAGTGGCTGGACGGGCTTGATGAGGATCGATCATTCATCAGCGTCGTGTCGATCGCCGAGATCCGGCGCGGCGTTTCCCTCATGGATGAGGGCCGCAAACGAGAGGCTCTGGCCGAATGGCTCGCTCGAGATTTGCCGCAGCGCTTCGAGCAAAGGGTTTTGCCGGTGGACGAAGCCGTTGCCTTGGCCTGGGGCGACCTGATGGGCCTTGCCAAGCGCCGCGGTCGCGGTCTGTCGTCGATGGACGGTCTGATCGCCGCCACCGCGATTGCGAAGCAGCTCACCTTGGCAACGCGTAATTCGAAGGATTTCGAAGGCTTTGCAATCGAACTTTTCGATCCATGGTCTGCATGAACCGTGAACCGCTGCATGATGCTCTATTTTTCCCGAGGCCACGGAGCACGGCGCAAACCAAGCAAATGCTTAGCTTCATGAGGACGTGACAAGCGCCTCGGCATCGACTATATGAGCCGCATGATCCACCTGACCGCCTCGTTTTGGTACTTTAGCTACGGTAGCTCGCTGGCGGCGGGAGGATTGCGCTCGATCTGAAGATTGCAGCATCTAATCCGAAAAGCCGCCAGACCTGGCGGCTTTTTCGTTTCAGCCGGCAGGTCTCCTAACCAGGAGCAGAAAGCCGTGTTGACCACCACAGACGACCTACGGGTCAAGGAACTCAAAGTCCTGAGCACGCCGGACGACGTGATGCGCGAGATACCGCGCTCGCTCACGGCGACGCGCACCGTTGCTGCGTCACGCAACGCCATCCATTCCATCCTGACCGGGGCCGACGATCGACTGGTCGTCATCGTCGGCCCTTGTTCCATCCACGATCCGGTCGCCGCCGTGGACTACGCCAGCCGTCTGGCGGCGCTGCGCGAGGCCCTGGCCGACCGGCTCGAGATCGTCATGCGCGTCTATTTCGAGAAGCCGCGCACCACGGTTGGCTGGAAGGGCCTGATCAACGATCCCGACCTCGACGGCAGCTTCAACATCGACAAAGGCTTGCGGATGGCGCGCAACGTGCTTTCCGCCGTCAACAATCTCGGCCTGCCGGCGGCGACCGAATTCCTCGACATGACGACGCCGCAATACATCGCCGACCTCGTCGCCTGGGGCGCCATCGGCGCGCGCACGACCGAAAGCCAGATCCACCGCGAGCTGGCGTCGGGCCTCTCTTGCC
>NZ_RZSR01000713.1:0-3179 GCF_004023265.1 Mesorhizobium sp. M1A.F.Ca.IN.020.06.1.1 | reverse complement strand
CTTCAGACCAATCCCGCCTTCGCGGCGATGCTCGGCTACAGCCGGGCGGAAATCGAGGCGCTGACCTTCTTCCAGATCACGCATCCCGACGATCTGCAGATCGGCCGTGAGACGATGATCGCGCTGAAAGAGGGAAAGATCGATTCCTTTCATTTCGAGAAGCGCTACCTCAAGAAGGACGGCACTCCGGTCTGGGCGCAGCTCGCGGGCTCGGTCATTCGCGAAGACGAGACCGGCAAGCCGCTCTATCTTGTGTCGCAGATCGAGGACATCGATGCGCGCAAGCAGGCCGAAGCGCGCATCGCCGAAGCCGAGACGCGTTGGAATTTCGCGCTGACCAGCGCCGGACAAGGCGTCTGGAGCCTCGACATGCGCAAGGGCGGCACGACTTACTCCGAAACCTGGGTCAGAATGCTGGGCTATGACGATGGCGAGCTGGACGGCGACCCCGACCGCTGGCTGACGATGATCCACCCGGACGACCGCCAAATCGTCGCCGAGGCGGACCGGGCGCATCTTGACGGCGAGACGGCCTTCTTCGAGGCCGAGTTCCGGATGCGCCACAAGGACGGCCATTGGGTCTGGATCCTCGACCGCGGCAAGGCGATCGAACGCGACGGCGAGGGCCGGCTGATCCGGGCGATCGGCAGCTTGACCGATATCACGGAGCGCAAGGAGGCCGAAGAACGGCGCAAGGTCTCGGCGGCGATGCTCGCCGACGAAAAGGAGCGGCTCAGGGTGACGCTGCAGTCGATCGGCGACGCGGTGATCTGCACCGATGCCGCGAACCGCGTCACCTTCATGAATCCGGTCGCCGAAAAGCTCACCGGCATTGCCAGCGGCGAGGCGCTCGGCAAGGTGCTCGGCGATGTCTACTGGGCGGTCGACGAGGAAACCGGGCAGAGGATCGGCCTGACACGATCTTCGGCCGCCGACCGCCATCATTGCGATCAGAACGCCCGCGCCGTGCTCATCAGGCGCGACGACACGCGCTGCAGCATCCGCCAAATGGTGTCGCCGATCATGAACGACCGCGACGAGTTCTGCGGGCTCGTCATCGTCTTCCAGGATTTCACCGACGCGCGCGCCCTGCAGCGCCAGCTCGCTTATGCCGCGGCGCATGACGCGCTGACCGGGCTCGCCAACCGCCCAAGCTTCATCCGCACGATGGAGGAGTTGGTCGATCGGTGCCGGTTGAATGGCGGCGAGCATCAGTTCATGTTCGTCGACCTCGACCACTTCAAGGCGGTCAACGACACTGGCGGCCACGCGGCGGGCGATGCGCTGCTGAAGCGCGTCGCCGACGCCATCCGCAACGTGCTCGGGCCGGAAGATATCGTCGCCCGCCTGGGCGGCGACGAGTTCGCGGTCATACTGAAATCGGGCGCGCCGGCGCGAGCGACGGTCGCGGCGCGTTGCATCATCGAAGCCATCCGCAACCTGGGCTTCAGCTGGGACGGTCGTCCGCATTCGATCGCCGCCAGCATCGGGCTTGCGCCGATCCGCGCCGGCTGCGGCGAGGTGGACGAGATCATCGCCCGCGCCGATGCCGCTTGCTATGCCGCCAAGGCGGCCGGCCGCGGCTGCGTTTCGGCAGCACCCGATGAAGTTTCGAAGGACGAGGCGGCGCCCCTGCCGCTTGCCGCGGCATCCTGAACGCCGCGCAGTGAGCGTTCAGTCGCGGGGCTCAGCGCGTCGGCACCGGATGGTCGCCGCGATAGTCGTAGAAGCCGCGGCCGGTCTTGCGGCCGAGCCAGCCGGCCTCGACATATTTCACCAGCAGCGGGCAGGGGCGATACTTGGAGTCCGACAGGCCCTCATGCAGCACCTGCATGATCGACAGGCAGGTGTCGAGACCGATGAAGTCGGCCAGTTGTAGCGGCCCCATCGGATGGTTGGCGCCGAGCCGCATGGCGGTGTCGATGGCGTCAACCGTGCCGACGCCCTCATAGAGCGTGTAGATCGCCTCGTTGATCATGGGCAACAGGATGCGGTTGACGATGAAGGCCGGGAAATCCTCCGAAACGGTGATCGTCTTGTCGAGCCTGTTCACGAAGGTCTTGGCGGCCTCGAACGTCTGGTCCTCGGTGGCGATGCCGCGCACCAGCTCGACCAGCTTCATCACCGGCACCGGGTTCATGAAATGTATGCCGATGAAGCGCTCAGGCCGGTCGGTCTGCGCGGCGAGCCGGGTGATCGAGATCGAGGAGGTGTTGGTCGCGAGAATCGCCTCCGGATTGAGCTGCGGGCAGAGTTGGGCGTAGATCTTGCGCTTGACCGTCTCATCCTCGGTCGCCGCCTCTATGACGAGGTCGGCGGCGGCGAGATCGGCCATGGCGGACGCCGATGAGATGCGCGCCATCGCCTCGTTGCGCGCCTTCTCCTCGAGCTTTCCCGAACCGACCTGACGGGCCATGTTGCCGCTGATGGTGGCGATGCCCTTCTCGACCCGGTCGGGCGAGATGTCGTGGATCAGGACCTTGTAGCCGGCCAGCGCCGAGACGTGGGCGATACCGCCCCCCATTTGACCTGCGCCGACAATGCCGATCGTCTCGATCTTGCTCATTACCCCAATCCCGTCTGGAGCATTTCCGCTTCTGCGAGGCACGGAAGCGCTCCCTTCTCTTTGTTTCCCGCAATTCCGGACGCAAAGTGGCTCGGCACTTTCCTGGAATTGCCCTTTTTGTTTATCGCAATTCCGGAGGGAAAACCGCTACGGACTTTTCCTGGAATTGCGCAAGCCTTTACCGGCCTGCTTTTTGTGCAGTGCAAACTAAAAGGGCGGGGCGACTTCGTCTACCCCACCCTTCCGATTTTAATATGCCAGAGCAGAAAGCGTCAAAGCGCCTTTTGCAGTTCCGGCAGGATGACGAAGAGATCGCCGACGAGACCGTAGTCGGCAACCTGGAAGATCGGCGCTTCCTCGTCCTTGTTGATGGCGACGATGACCTTGGAATCCTTCATGCCGGCAAGATGCTGGATGGCGCCGGAGATGCCGACCGCAATGTAGAGATCGGGGGCGACCACCTTGCCGGTCTGGCCGACCTGCCAGTCGTTGGGCGCATAGCCAGCGTCGACGGCGGCGCGGGAGGCACCGACAGCGGCGCCGAGCTTGTCGGCGACCGGCAGGATGACTTCCTGGAACTTCTCCGACGAGCCGAGAGCACGGCCACCCGAAA
>NZ_RZSR01000712.1:0-3188 GCF_004023265.1 Mesorhizobium sp. M1A.F.Ca.IN.020.06.1.1 | reverse complement strand
GCCGGCGCCGGCCCCGGCGATCCCGGCTGCCTGACGCTCGAAGTGCTGGCGGCACTCGGGCAGTGCGATGCGCTGGTCTATGACGCGCTGGTCTCGCCCGATGTCGTCGCGGTTGCTGCAGGCGCGGAGCTCTTCTACGCCGGTAAACGCGGCGGCCAGCCCTCGATGAAGCAGGACGACATCAACGCCCTGCTCGTGCGGCTGGCGCGCGAGGGCCGCCGCGTCGTGCGGCTCAAGGGCGGCGATCCCTATATTTTCGGCCGCGGCGGCGAAGAGGCGTTGTCGCTGGCACGGGAAAACATACCATTTCGGGTGCTCTCCGGCCTCACCTCCGGTCTCAGCGCATTGGCCGCCACCGCCATCCCTGCCACCATGCGCGGCATCAACAAGGCGGTCATCCTTGCCACGGGCCATGCCGCCGGCACCGATGACGACATCGACTGGGCCGCAATCGCGCGCACCGGCCAGCCGGTCGTCATCTATATGGGCATGGCCAATCTGCCGGTGATAGCGGCAAAGCTGTTCAGCGGTGGCCTCGCGCCGTCGACGCCTGCCGCCGTGATCGTCGCAGCGACCACGCCGCAGGAGCGCATCGTTGTCGCCACGCTCGCCACAATCGCCGAGGAGGCCGCTGCCGCCGGGCTCGCCTCCCCGGCGCTGATCGTCGTCGGCGGTATCGTCGCCATGCGCGCGGCACTGGCGGGCGGGGCATGACGGCGCGCGCGATCATCATCGGCGCGCCGCGCTCCGGCTCGGGCAAGACCAGCGTCACCATAGGCCTGTTGCGCGCGCTTGCCCGGCGCGGGCTGAAGGTGCGCGGCGCGAAGTCCGGACCGGACTATATCGATCCCGGCTTCCATACCGCCGCCACCGGCCTCTCCGGCGTCAATCTCGACAGCTGGGCGATGCCGCCTTCCCTGCTCAACGCGCTGGCGAACCAGGCAGCGTGTGGTGCCGAGTACGTCATTCTCGAAAGCGCGATGGGCCTTTTCGACGGCATTCCCGCGCCGGAAGGCCGTTCGGGTTCGGCCGCCGATCTCGCCCGGCTCTATGGCCTGCCGGTGCTTCTGGTGCTCGACGTTTCCGGTCAGTCGACCACGGCCGCCGCCGTCGCCAAGGGTTTTGCCACCTACGATCCGGATGTGCGCATGGCCGGCGTCGTGCTCAACCGCCTCGGCAGCGAGCGCCATCGCCGGCTGGCGGGCGACGCGATCGAGGCCATCGGCCTGCCGGTGGTCGGCGCCATCATGCGCGATCCGACGCTCAACCTGCCGGAGCGGCATCTCGGCCTCGTCCAAGCAGGGGAGCACGAGAACCTCATGGCGCATCTCGACCGGCTTGCCGACATGGTCGAGAAGTCGCTCGATATCGACGCCATTCTCGCGCTGGCGAGCCCGCTCGAACCCACGGCCGGCGACTTCGGCGAGGCGT
Source organism: Mesorhizobium sp. M1A.F.Ca.IN.020.06.1.1 (assembly GCF_004023265.1). Lineage (NCBI taxonomy): Bacteria > Pseudomonadati > Pseudomonadota > Alphaproteobacteria > Hyphomicrobiales > Phyllobacteriaceae > Mesorhizobium > Mesorhizobium sp. M1A.F.Ca.IN.020.06.1.1. The sequence goes on along the minus strand of NZ_RZSR01000712.1, from coordinate 1,757 downwards.
TACAGCCGCCAAGCCAGCGCATTGCACTGGCCGAGGACGCCGCCTTCACCTTCCTCTACCCGCACGTCGCCTCATACTGGCGAAACGCTGGCGCCGAGATCGTGCCCTTCTCACCGCTTGCCGACGAAGCGCCGAGCCAAGATTGCGATGTCTGCTGGCTGCCAGGCGGTTATCCAGAACTGCATGCCGGCAAGCTTGCGGCCGCTGGCAACTTCCGTGCGGGAATGGCCCGTTTCGCCGCGACCAAGCCAGTGCATGGCGAGTGCGGCGGCTTCATGGTGCTGGGCGAGGTGCTGGAGGATGCGGACGGCGAGAGCCATAAAATGCTTGGCCTGCTTGGCCATTCGACCAGCTTCGCCAGGCGCAAGATGAACCTCGGCTATCGCGAGGCGCGGCTGCGCGCCGGGTGTCCGCTTGGCAGCGAAGGCATGCTCATCCGCGGCCATGAGTTCCACTATGCGCAGATCGCCGCCACAGGCAATGACGAGCCGCTGGCGGACCTCGCCGACGGCCAGGGCAATCCGCTGGGCGCGTCGGGTTACCGGCGCGGCCATGTCAGCGGCACTTTCTTCCATGCCATTGCGAGGGGCGCATGAGCGGCGGCCTTTCCGAGCCTCGGCGATTGCTCGACGACATAGGCCTCAGCCTTGTCTTCTTGACGCGGCTGAGGCTGCCGTCGAGCGATTTCGGCGGCCGCAGCCTAGCCGAAGCGATCTGGGCGGCACCCTTTGCCGGTCTCGCCGTCGCCGTCATCGGCGCGCTTGTCTACGCCATCGTTGGCGCCCTGGGCCTTGCCGCCGGTCCGGCTGCGGCGCTCGCGCTTGCAGCGACGATGCTTGTCACCGGCTGCCTGCACGAGGACGGGCTCTCCGATATCGCCGATGGACTCGGCGGCGGCCGGACGTGCGAGAAGAAGCTGGAGATCATGCGCGACAGCCGCATCGGCGCCTATGGCGCCGCGGCGCTCGGCATCTCGCTGCTCATCCGCTGGAGCGCGCTTTCGGAACTGGCCGGCCCTGGCCACATCTTCCTGGCGCTTTTGGCAGCGCACGCCGCCTCGCGCGGCCTGTTCGGCGCCTTCATGCATCTTCTGCCGCCGGCGCGCTCCGATGGGCTGTCGGCCGACGCGGGCTCGGTCACTGCCGAAACCGCCGTCGTTGGTGCCGCGCTCGGAGCCGTGGCGCTGTTGGCGCTCGGCCTCGGCGGCGCAATTGCCGCGGTGATCCTGCTTGGCCTGCTGTTTGCCGCCTTTCGTGCGCTCTGCCTCAGCCAGATCGGCGGCCAGACCGGCGATACGATCGGAGCGCTGCAGCAGCTCGGCGAGATCGCCGTGCTGCTTGTCGCTTCCGCTTGCCTTTCCTGATTCTTCTTTCGGAGACCTTACCCTCATGTCCCCTCAAACAACGTCGTTCAAATCGCTCGAAGACCTTCGCGCCGCCTGCCTCGATCTGTCCGCCGGCAGCGATACGGCCGCCGCCGCCGTTGCCCGTCGCCAGGACACGCTGACCAAGCCGCAGGGCAGCCTTGGCCGTTTGGAAACGATCGCCGCCTGGTTGGCCCGCTGGCAGGGCCGCGACATGCCGAAGCTCGACGCGGTCAAAGTCTTCGTGTTTGCCGGCAATCACGGCGTCACCGCGCAGGGCGTTTCGGCCTATCCTTCGGAAGTCACGGTGCAGATGGTGGCGAACTTTGCCGGCGGCGGTGCTGCCATCAACCAGCTCGCCCGCGTCGCCGGCAAAGTTCGCCACCATCTGCAC
>NZ_RZSR01000070.1:0-11422 GCF_004023265.1 Mesorhizobium sp. M1A.F.Ca.IN.020.06.1.1 | reverse complement strand
CCCTTCGGCAAGGGAATGCTTCTCACCGAGCTGCGGGACCGCAATGAGATGGTTTCGGAGGCGACGGTGTTCGAAGGGCTGAAGAAGCAGGACTACGAGGCGGACCTGCTCGAGATCGCCGGCCTGCTGATCGACAAGAAGGCGACGAAGTTCGATCCTTCGAAATTCGAGGATACATACGAGAACGCGCTGATCGCCATGATCGAGGCCAAGCGCAAAGGCAAGAAGCTGCCCAAGGCGGCGCCGAAACCGCGTGAGAACGTCATCAATCTGGCCGACGTTCTGCGCAAAAGCCTTGCCAAGGAGGGCATCGCCGCGAAAGGCGCGAAGCAAGGCAAACCCAAGTCAGCTTGACGCCAAGAAAGGCCGCTCAGACCTCGTCGAACCGGCTTCCTTCCTTGGAGGGATCGCGCGCGAGGACCCGCTCCTCCTCGTCGTCCGGGAGTGCCTCGTCACTTTCCTGATAGGGATTGTCGTCGTCTTCTTCGGGGAGCGTTCCCTCCGCTTCTTCATCGTCCTGCGGGTCGCCGTTGACGGCGACGCTGTCGGGCAGGATCCGGCCGCCCTCAAGCGCGTCCCAGTCCTGCTGCTCGACTGCCGGAGCCTCGGTTTCGTCCTGATTTGCGGTGCGTTGCTTTTTACGCGGGTCCATCTCGTTCTCCAATGCTGCAAGCCTATCCGGCTCGCGGTTCGCTCAGTTGGAAAACCGCTCAGGCGAATGGTGGTTCCGCCCGTTGCAGCAAGTGGCGGCCGTTGTGGCGTCGCCTCTCCCTGGTAGGTGTCCTACGCGATCTGTTCGAACGTGCATTGGCGCGGCGCCTTGTCGGGCCGCCAGCGCACCATCCTTGTTCCATGCCGGAATCGGTCGCCGGTGACATGGTCGAAGCGGACCTCCACGACCAATTCGGGCCGCACCGGCTCCCATTCTCCGCTGCGCTCGGTGCTCCAGCGGCTCGGGCCGCCGGGTGCCTTGCCGGTGAAGCCGAGCCCGCCGCGCAACGCTTCAAGCCTCTTGGTCAGCGCCGCTCGCTCGTCACTGGCGATGGTCGAGGTGAAGCCGACATGGTCGAGCTGGCCACGGTCGTTGTAGAGGCCAAGCAGCAGCGAGCCGATTTGGCGCTTGCCGCTCAGGTAGCGAAAGCCACCGACCACGCAGTCTGCTGTGCGCAGCCGCTTGACCTTGATCATGGTTCGCTCGCCCGGGCGATAGGGTTCGGCCAGTGCCTTGGCGACCACGCCATCGGTGGCACCTCGGCCGGCGCCGCGCAACCATCGTCTGGCGGTCGCGAGGCTCGTTGTGGCCGGCGAGAGCTTCAGCCCGGCGTTCTCTGCCCTGGCAACGAAGTCCTCGATCGCCCGGCGCCGATCGGGCAAGGGCAAATCGAGCAACATCTCGCCTCCCGGGGCAGCCAGTGCATCGAACAGGATCAACCGCGCCGGTGTTTCCGCGCTCAGCTTGCGGATACGGCTCTCGGCCGGATGAAGGCGCATCTGCAGCGCGTCGAAGGAGACGCGCCCGTCGATCTCGATCACGATCTCGCCGTCCACGACGAATTGCCTTGCGGCGAGGTCGCGCAGCATCGTCGTCAGTTCGGGAAAGTAGCGGCCGAGCGGCTTGCCGGATTTGGCGCGAAGCTCGACGGCGTCGCGGCCCTTGAAGGCCAGGCAGCGAAACCCATCCCATTTGGGTTCGTACTGCCAGGGACCTTCAGGCAACGCGTCCGCGGTCCGCGCCTCCATCGGCGGCGTATCCAAAGACAGCGGAAACTCGGGGCTCGATGTCGCTGGTTGGGGCGTAATCCTGGAGGTCTCCATCTCGGTAGAACGTTCGACCACACCTGTAGTTTCCGGTCGACGGGAACGAGTTGCACCGCGAGGCGTTGCCTCACCAAAGTTCAGAAACGAAATGTCGAGCTTTGACCGCGTCGGGCACTTCTTCACCAGAGCGAACATGAACTTCCGACAGGAAATCCGATGTCGGCTTCCGGCTTGAGCTATGGTCCTCTGGGCGAGCGCTGCGCGCATCTATGCGTCGACATGCAGAAATTGTTCGCGGAACCTTCGGAATGGGCCACGCCGTGGATCACCCGCGTCCTTCCGAGGATCGTCAGCCTCGTCGAATGGAAAGCCGAGCAGACCCTTTTCACGCGCTTCGTGCCGGCTGAAAAGCCTGGCCTGGGTGCCGGCACCTGGAGGCGCTACTATGAGCGCTGGGCGTCGATGACGATCGAAAATGTCGGGCGAGAAATGGTCGGGTTGCTGCCGCCGCTGTCATCCTTCTGTCCGCCGGCGCAGGTGATCGACAAGCATGTTTATTCGCCCTGGCCGGAGGGCAGACTGCAGACGGCACTTGCCGCGCGCAGCATCGACACCCTGGTGGTCACGGGAGGCGAAACCGATGTTTGCGTGCTCGCAACCGTCCTGGGGGCGATCGACATCGGATATCGCGTGGTGCTGGTCACGGATGCGCTTTGCAGTTCATCGGACGCGACGCACGATGCCCTGATGACCGTCTACCATCAGCGCTTCGCGCAACAGGTCGAGACCGTCGAGATGGAGACGGTCCTTTCGGCCTGGACCTGAACGTTATGGGACGATCCGCACCGGCTACAGCCGAAAGCGACCGATCAACTGCTATTTGACGGGAACCGCAATGTTTCTCCGAAATTGCGCAGGCAGGGAGTGTGTAGATGCCTAAACCAGCGAAACGGGAAAAAGCTCGCAAGCCAAATCCGTCTGACCCCAACCCAAAGCAAAAGCCGCCGAGGGACACGCGCGAAAACCCGACACGGAATCCGGACGGTCCCGGCGAATTGCCGGACACCACCACGCGTGAAGAAGTCGAGACAGTCAGGCCTAACCTGAAACGCTAGTACCGGTAGGCGTACGTATTTGCGAGGCGCGACGCTTTGATGTTGTGGAGATAGGCCGCGCGAAGATTGACTTGTCGGCCCGACAAGACTGCGATTGCCGGCCAAAAAAGGAACCCCGGCTGCAGTGGTTGGGTGGGGGGCACGGCAGCCGAGGTCAATGTTTTTCTAAGAACTGTGGCGCCGTTTGCTTCAAACCGCAAATCTCGCTCTAAGGTCGAGATATGCTCGCGCGCAGCTTTGAGGAGCAGAATTCCTGTGATTGCAACTTAAGGTTGTCATCCTTTCGGTCATATTAGCCACCTAAGATATAATTACCAAATTGTTAACCAGGATTAATGCGCCTTTTCCACAGCATCGTAGTATGCATTTGAGGCTGGATTACCTCAATGGAGCGGGGATCCCATACGTCCGTGGGTTGGGCCGGCGTATGCACTACTCCTTGAATCTATTCCTCACTTCGCAGCAAGTCGCCCGACACACGGTAAACAGCGTATCAGTTCATGCCGCTGAACAAGCCCTGCGTGGGAGTCAAGATAAAAAGGGGAGCGAGCGAAGTCGGCGGCGGAGAGGAGTAAATAAGGCGATGGGACATCTTCAAATTTCCGAGTCTTGGAAGGATGCGACGGGGTCGTTGCAGAACGGGCATCTGACGGACGTGAACGGGCTCGGCACGTCTGATCTCGAAGAAGGACACCCGACCGAAGGTCTGGTGGTAATTGTGGACAAGCGGGCACTCGAGCGCGAATGTCTTGCTCGAGGCCTTATCGAACATAATCCGGCTTTGCGCGTCAGCGCCGTAGGATCTCTTGATGAGATTCAGCACGTCGCCGGCGGGGCGGAGGCTTCCGCGATCCTCGTTATTCTCGGCGCCAGAAAGGTGACCGACCAGAGCGTTCGGGCGGAACTTGTGCACCTCATCTCCGAGGTCGGCGCCGTACCCGTAATCGTCGTGGTGGATTCCGACGAGCCGGGGGAGATCCTTGCGGCTCTCGAATGCGGCGCCCGCGGCTACATTCCCACGAGCGTCAAGGTGAAGGTCGCTGCCGAGGCCATCGGTCTCGCCCGCGCCGGAGGGATCTTCGTGCCCGCCAGCTGCGTGCTGGCGCTTCGCGAGATCATCCATTCGACGGCAAACGGCGCCCGTCCGCTCGCCGGAATGTTCACCTCGCGCGAGGCCGCGGTCGTGGAAGCGCTCAGGAAAGGCAAGGCCAACAAGATCATTGCCTACGAGCTCAACCTCTGCGAGAGCACGGTCAAGGTCCATATCCGCAACATCATGAAAAAACTGAAAGCCACGAACCGCACTGAGGTGGCCTACAAGCTTAGACAGATGATGCTTTGAAGGCTGCCCAGGCCTGGTGCCTGGCAATAGAACGACGCACGCCGATCCTCGACGTGGAGGCGGACCTATTTCAGGTCCGCCTCCCTTCGAGATTCAGAAATAGGACGGTGCCTGCAGGTCTTGAAACGGATGCGCTCAGGCCGATGCTCAGGCATGTTCCCGGTCGAGCATCTCGAATCCTGCCTTCACGAGAAATCCAACACTGTCGCGGCCCAACTCCGCACCGCGATATGCTGCTTCGGCAGCCTTCACGCCTCCCGTCAGTCTGCGGATCACCGGAGCCGCTCCGAGTATCTCGAGCGGCAGGCCCAGCTCGCCGCGGTTGGGGCGCTTCGGCGGCCATACCCTGAGGCCGAAATAGCTGGCGGCCGAGCGGTCGATCCCGCCGCTGAACTGCACCAGCAGCGCCTGGCGCGTTCTCCTGGCGATGCGGCCCAGACTGTTGATGTCCATCGGGGGTTTGGCGGAGGGCCGCATAGCGACGATGATCACCTCCCATGCATCATCGGTCAGCAGAACCGGATGCGAAAAAACACCGACTCTTGCTCCACGTTCGGCGAGCATACGTTCGAGGAATGGTGCGCAGGGCGTGTCGCAGACGACGGCGAATCTCGAGGCACGCTGATCGACACCGGCATCCTCGAGTAGGACCCGGCATAAGCGCGCGAATTCCGGCATCAGGTCTATGGCCGGGTGACCGAGATTTGGAGCAGCAACCTTGATGCCGGCCTCGTCACAGGCATCGAAGTCCAACACGCCTTGCCGAAGCTCCCAAGGCTCCGCCATGAGCGCAACGACCGCGTGAGAGGGCAAGAGCTCGATGAGCGATCTCGAAATCGGTCCGACCTGGGGACAATTGGTGATGAGGTCGACCTCCTGCCATTTGCGGCTTTCGATGCGGTTCGTCACTTCCACGCGTTCGGCGACCTTGGCGTACTCGGCAAATGCCAACGTCGCGTCCGCGGCCGCCGCCAGGCTCGGATGTCTGGAGGATACGCGGGTGAGTGCAACGACACGGTCGGCATTGGCGAGCGCCGCGGCTGTCGCAGTCACCGCCTGATAGCCCATCGCCGCGCCAGCCACGACAGTGAGGCCGGAGAGATCAAGATCGAGCAAAGCTATCTGCTTGCGGACGACGGCAAGTGCTTCCGCATGGTCGACCTCCAGAAACTGACGAGCGCCCGGCCTTGCGGGGAAGTCACCGGACGAAGGCTTCGGAATGGGCGTCACGTTGCGTGCTCCACTGACAGGCTGGCAGGCATTCTTTCGACGCGGAAGATCTGTCTCGTCGAATCTCGTCGCATGCGCGCGCATGCTTTTCAGGCATTGCCAGACGGCTGCCGGCTCGCCCATCCGGCACCAGTGGCTCCAGACATTCTCTCGGCATCCTTGCCATCAGAGCTAGGGCCTGAATTCAGTCGGCGGTCTGGATCGCCCCTAGCCGGACCAGTCGCATTTCGTCGATCACGAATACAGTCGAACTTGCCCGAACTGCTACTGCAGAAAATGGGTGCCAGTGTTACGCCGTTTGATCAGAAGGCTTATCGACACCGCGCCGGCAATACGCGTTCAGGCTAAGAGGCTAACCGGCGCCAGATCGGGCGCTACCTCCTTTGCGGTTCTTGCCGGGAATGGTCCGCCGAGTGAAGTTGAGCGCTAAAATCAGCCGTTTCCTTGGCGAAGCTCATGACAATCAGCGCATTCGACACGAACCCCCGCAGACCCGGAATAGGCGTCGGCCAAAACCATCGTCCGCTTGGGGGGCGGCGCAAGAGGATCATGGACGTCACCATCGCATCGATCGCGCTTGTGCTGGCCGCTCCGATCATGCTTGTGGTTGCCCTCTTAATATTGGCGACCGACGGCGGACCGGCGATATTCTCTCACACTCGGGTCGGCTTCAACGGCAGGCGTTTCGCCTGCTACAAATTCAGGACCATGGTTGCCAACTCCCAGCAGGTTCTGGCCGACTATCTTGCGAGCAATCCCGAAGCCGCCAAGGAGTGGGAGCAGAATTTGAAATTCAAGAACGATCCGCGCGTCACCTTCCTGGGGCACATTCTCAGAAAGTCGAGCCTTGATGAGTTGCCTCAGCTCATCAACGTGCTGCGCGGCGACATGAGTTGCGTCGGCCCTCGGCCGGTCGTCCCCGACGAGCTGCAACGTTACGGCGCCTGCGCGATCGATTATCTTCGAACCCGGCCCGGGCTGACCGGCGCGTGGCAAGTGACGGGCAGAGACGCAATAGACTATCCGAGCCGTGTCTCCCTCGACAGCCGCTACGTGCGAAACTGGTCCATATGGGCCGACGTCGTCATTCTCGTTCGGACGGTCTTCGCCGTGATGAGATTCGATCATGCGTCCTGACTGGCGAGGCAGGCAGCGAGCATTGGCGGCATCGCCGCTTTAAAAAAGTCCGGCGCCAGCGACGAAATGGCAGCCGCAGTCCGTCAATGCTCATCGGTCACGGCGCGACGCCACACGATGCCGAGGAAGACGCCGAGCAGGTAGGCGCCCTGCAGCGTGACAACGAAAAGCAGGATCGAAAGCAGACGGTCCCAGGCAAACAGGCTGCCGATGCCGCCTGCAATGGCGCTGAACACCACAATCACCGCGGTCATGACGATGAGCGCCGGCGCGCGAACACGAAATCCGAGCAAAATGCCGATCACGCCGACGGCGACAAGACCCCAAAGCACGGCGATCTCCTACGGTGTGAAAGACTCGGTGTGCCGCGCCCAAGTCTCCCACATATGCAAATCCGCACCAACACCGAATCCCCGCCGCGGCTAGACCGGATCTCGACCAGGCAGACTGGAATCGCAGCACCACCAGCCCTTGCACAAAAGGCGTAGGACACCTTGTCCCAATGACGCGTTTTCGCTCATTTCCTTGTCATCCAGCTGCGCCTACGCTGCTTATGAAATAGGTACGCGGAGTATTCACCCGCGGTGCGGCAGCGCGCCTTGAATCACCGTCCTGGAGTGAACGTTGTGTCTCTATTTCTTGGCGTTGCCGTTCAGGACACAGGGGCACCGGACGCAGCCTGGCGAGGCAAGAGCGCGTCGGCCCGCGGTTGTTGCATAGCATTTTCAGCGTGACGACCATCGATGCTGCAGGCTTCCATCCTTTTGCTGATCGTGTCGATATGGTTCCCTGGCGCCACGCGGATTGCCGGAACCGATGGCTCGATTTCCTTTTTGCTCGCTTTGTTCTGCGGCCTGGTAAGCCTCGTTCCCTACGCCGAAGCGACAAAACGTCTGCATCGCACCGACACGGCCCTGGCAACTGCCGTGCTGACAACATCTGCCCTCATCATGGTTCTATCGCTGCTGTCGGCGCTACACGCGGACAATCCGGTCAGGACCATGCGCGCTGTCTTCGCCCAGGTGTTTGGTTTCGCCACTATCCCGACCATTGCATTGATCGCCGCGAGGCCTAGGAGTTTTGAGGCAATCGACAGGATTGGGATGACCATGGCCATCATGGTTGCTGTTACATCCTGCCTTGTCGTTATTGGCCTCGGCGATGCTCGATTCGCCGATCGGGCGGAGGGCTATTTCAAGCATGCAAACCAGCTCGGAATTGCCTTGTCGGCCGGTCTGCCGCTTGTCGCCGCGAAGCTGGTCGCTTCTCGAAGGCACCGAATCCTCCTTTCGGTTTGCCTCCTCGCGGGGTTGCTGGGTTTGGTCAAATCGGGATCCAAGACGAATTTCGTTCTTGGGGTCGTCGGTCTCGGCACGTTCTACGGGCTATACTGCATCTATCTGGTGATAAGGAAGCAGCGTCCGGTAACAGTGATCGCGGCGACCGTTACGGCTCCGATATTGTTCCAGGCTAGCTTCATGATGTTGCAGTTCCTGAACCCACGGGCCTACAAGCTGCTGTCGCTTCAGCTCTCCGGCGGGGAGGCACATTCGATCGTTTCGCGGCAGCGACTGTGGTCGATATCAATCGATCTGGGCCTGTCGCATCCGTTCATGGGCGTGGGCGCAGGGCAATGGGTGGGCGACATCGCTCCGCACAGCCACAACCTGTTCATCGATTATTTTAGAACGCTGGGAGTGCCCGGCCTCGCCTTGGTGGTGATCATGGTTCTGCTGGTGGTGGGTTATCTGATCAGCGCCGTTCTGCACACATTGGTCGACAGGGGCAGGAGCGAACAAGCGACCGAAGTGAATGTCATGGTGCTCGGAACATCGGTCGCCGTATGGAACTACTTGGTCGCCAACCAGATGAGCGATTCCTTCGGGCCGTCAACCGCCGCCTTCTTCTGGCTGCCGCTCGCTTTGCTCATAGTCTACCGCGGCATGCAGCGATCGCTGCAGACCGGCCTTGCCAAGACCCCGAGGTTGTATGTCGGGACCGGGTCTCAGCTGCTTGAAGTTGAGTATGCCCCTCGCACATCGCCTTGACTTCATTGGCGTTCCAAGAGTTCATCGTACCACCCGAAATCCAATGACCTCGCACACTGTTGGTGACCTGGCGGCAAGCCTCCCGCCAAGCGTCGAAGCACGCGCGCTGCGGACAGACATTCGATTTGTCGAATTCTTTGGTCTGCCCGGGGTCGGAAAGACAACTACCTCCGGCCTGCTGGCGAACAGCCTGCGACGGTGCGGCCCGCTGGAAGGCGACGTGCGAGTGGCGTGGGAAGGAAGAACATTCATCGAGAGGCAGATACACAGAATGGGCGTTGTCGCCCCTCGGCTGCTAGATCGTGAGTTTCGCTCGTTGCTTGCTCGAATTGCCCGCTTCGTCATCGAAAGCAGGCAAGTGTCGCGCCTTGATGCCATCAGGCTTGTCTGGAATCTTATCAGCCTGGTCGCATTTATCCAGCATGAGAGGGCAAGAAGAAATTCAATAATCATAATGGATCAGGGGTTGCTGCAGGGATTCTGGTCCATATTGCTGAAGAGCAGATGCAAAAAAACATCCGAGAATTGGCTGGATATGCTTTCTGCCGTCGGATTGCATGACATGGTTTTTGTCCACCTGCGCAGCGAGACCGGCATCGCCAGAGACCGGCTCCTGACCAGGGGCGATCGCTCCTCGCGGCTGCAACGGACATCCCCGGACAGCGATCCCGACCTTTGGTCGGCGGCGGATCGGGCCTGCCGCGAAATGGCGGCCGCCCTTGAGCGGGGAATGGGAACGGAAGATCGCATGGGCGTGCTGGCGGCCATCGACATCGAAAGGCTCGCATCGCCCGAAGACGTGGCCTCGAGAGCTCTCGAGGCGGTCCGTTCGGCCTGTCTCGAGCGGCATCGGCAATCCCTTTCTTCAGGTCAACGAGCATGAGGATGGACCGCCGTTCATTCATGGGCCTTGCTGGGCTGTCTCCCGTGTTCGCGCTGTTGCCGGGCTCGTGCCAGGCGGAGGGCGGGCAGATGCCGGAGGGCAAGCAGCTCGTTCTGACGGGCGAGCACGGCTACGAACAACAAATGTTTCGGGATCTCGAAGCCGGAACGACAATCGACGCCCGGAATGCTTCCTTCACAGTCGCCAACAGCAGAAATCCTGAGCCCAGCGCGATGATGGGCTGCGACGAAGGAAACCTGCCGGTCAATCGCTACCCGGTGGTCATCCGCAACTGTCCGGACGTTCATTTCATCGGAGGGCGCTTCGACGGCCAGGTGCCGCTGACCTCCGATTGGCGCGACACCTACTGCAACAGCGCGGCTCTGCTTGTCAGGGACGGAACCGCCAATGCGACAATAGAAGGTGTGCGCGCGCGGCGCTGCTGGGATGGCGTGCGTTTCGCAGCGCGGGCCGACGGCTTTCACCTGAAAGGCTGCTGGCTCAGCGAAATCAGGGATGATGCGGTGGAGAACGACTACCTGCTCAGCGGCATTGTCGAAGATTGCCTGTTCGACGGCTGTTTTTCGGGGATCAGCGTGGATCCTGCCTCAAACGAGCGGGATGGGACAGGGGAGACAGTGCAGATCGATCGAACCCTCATTCGCATGCACCCGTTTCTCTCCAAGGGCGAAATCACACATCAGGCGCCGATCAAGGCCGTCGATCAGTCACCCAGGCTGAGGATAACGGGATCGGTTTTCGCATTGGCTTCGGTGAACATGCGTGGACTCCGTCGCCTGGAAAGAACCTGGGGGCTGGCTATCGAAAGCCGGGACAACGTGTTGCTGTGGCTGCCCGACCAACCAATTCCTTCGGAATTGCCGCTGCCGCCATCCGGTTTCAAGGTGCTGACGGGCGCTGACGCGCGCGAATACTGGAACAAGGCGCATCTGCAATGGGTCGCGGCGCATCAGAACGTGGCCCGGTTCTCCGACGAAGCGCTGTGAGAAGTCGCACTCGGGGGCAAAACATTCGGTTGCTTAGCTGTGTTGGGCGAAGTGAACTCCTGCCGAAACGCTTGTCGCTTCGCCCATTGAACGTACCTGTTTCGCAACGACAGGTTGGACCGCCGTCGCGTTCCGGCAGAGGGGGAGAGGACTACTCGATGAATCACGAGGCGGGTAACGGAACGGCGCCGCCAGGCTCCACCGCTCATATCCCGGCCACGTTTGTGACCCAGGGACGGCTGGCACGCGTCAGGGGGCAGAATATCCTGTTCAGTCCTTCCCAGCGGGCCATCTTCGCCGTCAACGATACTGCCGCCGAGATCTGGCGCTCCCTGGAAGAGGGAACATCGCCGCGCGCCATTTCGGCCGAGATGGCGCGCGCCGGCGTCGATGGGATCGAGGCAAACAGGCATGTCGAGGCCGCGCTGAGGGATTGGCAGCGGCTGAGCTTGATACGGCCCGACGCACCGCCGTCTGTGTCGGCTCGAGAGGCTGTGAGCCAGGTCGTCGCGATCGCGGGCCTTTCCGTACGCATCGAGTATCCTGCAGCCTGCGCCTTTCCCGCGGTCGTCGTGTTCCGGCATCTCGAGGTCCGACGAGAGACTGCCGACATTCTGTTCCAACTGGTCGAGCATGAAGGACGGGTCCACCTGTTCCGGGATGGCGACTGGGTTCTTTCCTGCGCGCCCGACGAGCTGCCCGTCATGGTGAAAGGGCAAATGCTGATCGAGGTCCTCGATCGCAGCGCCTACGAACTTGCTCTGCACGCGGCTGCGCTTCTCAAAAATGAGCGCATCGTGCTTCTTTGCGGCAACCCGGGCGCAGGCAAGACTACGTTGACCCTGGCGCTGGTCAATGCAGGGTTCGGTTTCGTATCTGACGATGTGACCCTGTTGGACTCC
>NZ_RZSR01000711.1:0-3189 GCF_004023265.1 Mesorhizobium sp. M1A.F.Ca.IN.020.06.1.1 | reverse complement strand
GATGATGATCGTGTCGTCGTCGGCCAGGAACTGGACGAAGCGCAGGATCTCGCCGATCGCCTCGCGCGGCTGATGCCCGGCAAGCAGGATGTCGGACACGACGATGGCGCCGGCGTTGATGAACGGATTGCGCGGAATGCCGCTCTCATGCTCGAGCTGGACGATCGAGTTGAACGGATTGCCCGACGGCTCGCGGCCGACACGCTGCCACAACGCATCGCCGACCTTGCCCAGCGCCAGGGTCAGCGTGAACACCTTCGAGACGCTCTGGATAGAAAAGGGCTGATCGGCATCGCCGGCAAGGATGATGCGCCCGTCATTGGTCACGGCGGCAATGCCGAATTTCTTCGGATCGACCTTGCCGAGCTGCGGGATATAGGTGGCGACATCGCCGCGATCGCTGCGCTCGGTCATTTCGGCGGCCACTTCCGCCAGCGCCTGTTCAAGCTCGGGCATGGCGTCTATTTCAGCCAGCTTTCGATGCGCGCCAGCGCCTCGACCATGTCGTCATGGCTGCCGGCATAGGAAAAGCGCATGGTGCGATGGCCCTGGAGCGGATCGAAATCACGGCCGGGCGTGGCCGCCACATGCGCCTCGGCCAGCATCTTGCGCGCGAAGGCCATGCTGTCATTGGTGTGCCGCGTGACATCGCAGAAGGCGTAGAACGCGCCGTCCATGGGCGCCGCGAGCGGGAAGCCCAGCTCCGGCAGACGCTTCATCAGCAGGTCGCGGTTCCAGGCATAACGCGCCTTCACCGCTTCCAGCTCTTGCGTGGCATTGAAGGCCTCGATCGCCGCGACCTGCGATAGTTCCGGCGGCGAGATGTAGAGGCTCTGCGCGATGCGCTCGACCGGCCGCACCAGTTCGTCCGGCAGCACCATCCAGCCGATGCGCCACCCGGTCATGCAATAATATTTCGAGAAGGAGTTGATCACCGTCACGCCGGCGCCATAGGCAAGTGCAGTGACGTCGGGCGCGGCATAGGCCAGCCGGTGGTAGATTTCATCCGAGATCACCGCGATGCCAAGCTCGCCTGCGGTCTTCACCAACGCGGAAAGCTCGTCGGCTGGAATGACCGCGCCGGTCGGATTGGCTGGACTGGCAAACAGCACGCCTTTCAACGGCTTCTCGCGGTGTGCGCTCTTCAGGTGGTCGGCATGCAGATAGGCGTCCGATCCAAGCTCGATCTCGACGATCTCGATGCCAAGCGCGGCCATGATGTTGCGGTAGGCCGGATAGCCGGGCGCGGCGATGGCGACGCGGTCGCCGGGATCGAACATCGCCAGGAAAGCCAGGTTGAAGGCGGCGGACGATCCGGTTGTGACGGCGATACGGGCGGGCGCGACATCGATTCCGTAATGCTCGCCATAGTGCGCGGCGATCGCCTTGCGCAGCTCCGCCAGGCCAAGAGCATCGGTGTAGCCGATGCGGCCGTGCTTCAGCGCGAGAGCGGCGGCTTCGCGGACGCCGACCGGCGCCGGGTCCGACGGCTGGCCGACCGCCATCGATACCACGGGAATCCCGGTCGCCTTCAGCCGGTTGGCCTCGGCCAGAATATCCATGGCGTGGAACGGCTCGACCTCGCCGCGGCGTGAAAGCGAAACGACCATCTGACTCTTCAGCCTGCCTTTGGTTGGCAAATCCACAGGCAAACCATCGCTCGCTTGCCCTGGAACTGCCGGGAGTTCGACGGCAGCGCCGCACAAATGCCCGATTGGTGTGGGGATCACAAGCGCGCAGGAAGTTATCGGCGCCGACTTTTCATCCTTCGCCCGCTCGTCTACCAGTGGACCTGTCATGTTGAGCCGACCCGAACGATGATCGATAGATCGACCGCAATAGGGCGAACCGCGCGCGGGTTCGCGACGCTCCTGCTTGCCGCCGCCGTCGCGGTGTCCACTTCGCTGAGCGCCTTCGCGCAAGGCGTGCCGGTGGTGCGCGACGCCGAGATCGAGGCGCTGGTGCGCGACTATGCCCGACCGATCTTCAAGGCGGCGGGCCTTGCCAATGACGGGATCGACATCGTTCTCGTCAACGACCAGAGCTTCAATGCGTTCGTGACCGGCCGCCGCCTGTTCATCAACACCGGCGCGCTGGTGACGGCCGAGACGCCGAACGAGATCATCGGCGTCATCGCGCACGAGGCCGGCCATATTGCCGGCGGCCACCAGCAGAAGCTGCGCGATCAACTCGATCGCGCCAAGACCATGGCCATCATCGCCACGCTGCTCGGGGCGGGCGCGATCGTGGCCGGCGCCACCACCAACAGCCGCGGCCTTGCCGGCGCCGGCATGGGCGTCGCCGCCGGCGGCGGCGAGATGGCGCAGCGCAGCATCCTTGCTTATCAGCGCGGCGAAGAAATCACCGCCGACCGCTCGGCGATCACCTACCTCAATGCCACCGGCCAGTCCGGCATGGGCATGCTGAAGACCTTCGGGCGCTTCCAGAGCGCGCTTTCGCTGTCGGGCACCCAGCTCGATCCTTACCGGATCAGCCATCCGATGCCCCGGGAGCGCATCGCCAATCTCGAGGTGCTGGTCAAGGCGAGCCCATATGTCAGCCAGGTCGACGCGCCGGCGCTGCAGCAGCGGCATGACATGATGCGCATCAAGATCGCGGCCTATATGCAAGGCCAGGCGGCCGTGGCGCGGCTGATGCGCAAGAACCCGACCAGCCTTGCCTCGCGCTATGGCGACGCGCAGCAGACCTATCTCTACGGCAATCCTGGCGCCGCGCTGACGAAAACCGCGGCCCTAATCAAGGAACAGCCGAAGAACCCCTATTTCCAGGAACTGCGCGGCGACATCCTGATGAAGGCCAACAGGCCCAAGGACGCCGCGGATGCCTATGCCAAAGCGGCGAGCCTCGACGCGGCGCGGTCCGGCTTGCTGCTGGTCTCGCTCGGCCAGGCGCTGATGGCGGTCGGCACGCCGGACTCAATCAACAAAGCGGTGGCGCAGCTCAACAGCGGGATCGGGCGCGACAAGGAAAACGCCGTAGCCTACCGCTATCTGGCTCAAGCCTATGCCGAATTGGGGCAAATCCCGGCCGCCGACCTTGCGACAGCGGAGGGCCATTTCTATTCGGCCGACTATAAGAACGCGAAGATCTTCGCCATGCGCGCTCAACAGAAATTGAAGCGCGGCGAGCCCCGCTGGCTTCGCGCGCAGGATATCATAAACTACACGC
>NZ_RZSR01000710.1:0-3204 GCF_004023265.1 Mesorhizobium sp. M1A.F.Ca.IN.020.06.1.1 | reverse complement strand
GTCTGCCTTCCCGCCGTTTCTGTCGCCGCTCAGGCTCGACCTCACTCAGTTCGCGTGGGAGAACGACAAGCTCGACGCGAGCGTCGGCCCGCCGGTCCCGGCCGGCCGCGCCGTGCTCACCGATGGCGGCGTCTATGACAATCACGGCATCGAGCCGGCGCTGAAGCGCTGCCGCTGGCTGTTGGTCAGCGACGCCGGCGCGCCCTGGCGAGCGTCCGGCTCCGGCTACTGGAACTGGTTCTCGCAGTTGAAGCGCGTGCTCGACACCACCGACAACCAGGTGCGCTCGCTCCGGCGGCGCGACCTCATCGCCCGCTTCCAGGCGGCGAAGGATGCCGACGACCAGGGCCTGCCCAATGACGCGACCCGGCCCGACTATGCCGCCACCCGCGGCGTCTACTGGTCGATCGCCAGCAAGCCTGACGCCGCCGAGCCGAGCTTCGTGCAAAGCGCGGCAATCGCGCCTGCCGATATCGGCACGTCGCTTCATTTCCTGGGAAGCGAGGAGACGATCGATCTCGTCAATTGGGGCTATTGCGCCAGCGACCAGGCGCTGCGGAGCTGGTACCGGCCGGCGGTGCCGGCTGGAAAGGGCGTGCCACTGAAGGCGGGCGACGTGAAGCCCGGACGCTGTGCGGTGGTGTCGAAGGCGCTGATGAGCGGTTTCAAGGTGTGAGCATGGCGTTCGGACTCCGCGTCCGCTTTCGCCAATCGGCATCGTGGCGCAATCCAAACCGGTTCGTGCCCTGCACCGCCGCGTGCTAACAGAGGCGCTTTCAACAAGGATGGACAGCGACATGGCAGGAGAAAAAGTAGCTCTGGTGACGGCGGGGGGCAGCGGCATGGGCGCGGCGGCGGCGAAGCGGCTGGCCGCCGACGGCTTCAAGGTCGGCGTGCTCTCCTCCTCCGGTAAGGGCGAAGCGCTGGGCAACGAACTCGGCGGTTTCGGCGTCACCGGCTCCAACCAGTCGAACGAGGATCTGAAGCGGCTGACCGACGGCGCGCTGGAACGCTGGGGCCGCATCGACGTGCTGGTCAACAGCGCCGGCCACGGGCCGCGCGCGCAGATCATCGAGATCAGCGACGAAGACTGGCACAAGGGCATCGACACCTATTTCCTCAACGTCGTGCGACCGACCCGGCTGGTGACGCCGGTGATGCAGAAGCAGAAGGCGGGCGTCATCATCAACATCTCGACCGCCTGGGCGTTCGAGCCGAGCGTCGCCTTCCCGACCTCGGCGGTGGCGCGCGCCGGGCTCGCCGCCTTCACCAAGATCTTTGCCGACACCTATGCGGCCGATAACATCCGCATCAACAACGTGCTGCCGGGCTGGATCGACAGCCTGCCCAGCGTAGAGGAACGCCGCCAAAGCGTGCCGATGAAGCGCTACGGCACATCCGAGGAAGTGGCGGCAACGATCTCCTTCCTCGCTTCCGACGGCGCGGCCTATATCACCGGCGAGAACATCCGCGTCGATGGTGGATTGATGCGGGGGTACTGAGGCTCGTTTTCGGCAGGCGGGTCGTTTCGCCGGCAAGGCGTGGCCGGCGAACGCCCTCCGATGGCAGGAGGGAGCCGGCGCAAAGGTTTCGTATCCACTGCTCTCCCGGCCCTTGCTCCGGAACGCTGCGCGCCTGCTCGGTTGGCTCTCGACCGTTGCGATGGCGTTGTCGGCGTTCGGTCTTGCGGCAGGCTGGTTTTTCCAGCCCGGTCGATAGCGGACTGACGCGGCTGCGGCTTGACCGCTGGACAGCGGCCGCCGCCTCCCGCACCCTTAAGACTGCAAGGGAGACAAGGATGAGCGCTTCACTCAGGCTGGGCATTGTCGGCGGCGCCGGCTGGCTGGGCGGCGCGATCGCGGGTGCCGCGCTTTCGGCCGGCGTGGTGCGGGCGGAGAACCTCGCCCTCTCCTATCGGAGCACCAAGCCGGATCGCTTTCCAGGCGTCTTCTGGAGCGACGACAACCAGGCGCTCGCCGACCGCTCGGACGTCATCATGCTTTCCGTGCGGCCGCAGGACTGGCCGTCGCTCGAGCTGGATGCCAAGGGCAAGCTGGTGATTTCGGTTATGGCCGGCATCCGGATGGCCGAGATCGGCGAGAAGCACGGCACCGGCCGCGTGGTGCGCACGCTGCCCAACGCGGCGGCCGAGGTCGGCAAATCGTACACGCCGTGGATCGCGAGCGGCGACGCCACCGAATTGGACCGCGCGACCGTGCGCGCGATCTTCGGAGCCTGCGGCGTTGAGGATGAGGTCGGCAGCGAGCGCGACATCGACTATCTCACCGGGCTGACGGGCTCGGGGCCCGCCTTCCCTGCCCTGCTCGCCGAAGCGATGATGCGCGACGCCGTGGCCTTCGGCCTCAAGCCGGAGGTCGCGCGCCGCGCGGTCAACACCGTGCTCACCGGAACCGGCCGGCTGCTGGAGCTCAACGACGCTTCACCGGCCGATACGGTCGAGGCCTTTCTCGGCTATCGCGGCACGACAGCGGCCGCGATCGAGACGATGCGCGAAGCGGGCTTCGACCAGGCCGTTGCCAAGGGACTGGCGGCCGCGTTCCTCAAGTCGATCGCGATGGGCAAGGCGTGAGCCGACGACGCCGCCCTTTGAGCGCGGAATGCATCAGGCGAGCATCCGCCGGATCGGGCCCCGCCGCTCAGGTGAGTCGTGCCGCCTACGCGAACTCCTCGCGCCGCGATGCTTAATTTTTGATAAAAGAAATTAGTAATATTGTGTAAAACTGAGTGAGCCCTCGCGTGCAAATTGTATTAGGGCGTTCTCACTCTCTTTTCTTGCGAATAATTGATCGCCGAACGGCAAATTTTCTCTGTACTATTACACAATTCCTTGGAACGATACCCGGAATTACAAGTTGACCCGCTAGCGATCGGTTGAGTTCGCATGCCGATTCAAGCAAGCCGTGTATTGCGAGGAGGGTTGTCCGATGAGCAGCTTCGTCAATGCCGTAGGCGTTCCTCTCCCCTATAGCGGCTCGTCCAACCATTGGTACTCGGCGGCGGGGTCCGGACCGGACTTGTGGGGCACCTCCGGAAACGACACCTTCTATGGAGCTTCCGGCGTCAATGTCACCATGCACGGGAGCTACGGCGATGACATCTATTATCTCTATGCCGCGGGCAACAAGGTGGCCGAGGGCTATGGGGCAGGCATCGACACCATCAGCACATGGATGAGCTACACGC
>NZ_RZSR01000709.1:0-3206 GCF_004023265.1 Mesorhizobium sp. M1A.F.Ca.IN.020.06.1.1 | reverse complement strand
ATGGGGGAGCAGGGCATCCATCTGGCGCTGGCGGCGATCTTCGGCGTGGTGGCCGACGCCGACCGCTACTTCGCGTCGCAGGAGCCCTGGGCGCTGCGCAAGTCCGATCCGGAGCGCATGGAGACGGTGCTGTGGACGACGGCCGAGCTTGTCCGGCGCGTGACCTTGCTTTGCCTGCCCTTCATTCCCGGATCGGCGGCGAGGCTGCTCGACCTGCTGGCTGTGCCGGCGGATAAGCGCAATTTCGCGCATGTCCACGCAGACCATGCGCTGGTGCCCGGCACGGCGCTGCCGGTGCCTGAGGGCGTGTTTCCCCGCTACGTCGAGCAGGACACCAAAGCCTGATGCTTGTCGACAGTCACTGCCATCTCGATTTTCCGGATTTTGCCGAGGAGCGGGCGGCTATCGTCGCCCGCGCTCTCGCAGCCGGGATCGGCCGCATGGTGACGATCTCAACGCGCGTGAAGCGTTTTCAGCAAACCATTGAAATTGCTAAATCTTTTAGTGAGGTCTATTGCTCAGTTGGTACTCATCCGCACAATGCGGCGGAAGAGCTCGATGTGACCGCAGAGGAGCTGGTACGGCTTTCCGACCATCCCAAGGTGGTGGCGATCGGCGAAGCCGGCCTGGACTATTTCTACGACCGCGCGCCGCGCGAGGCACAGGCGCAAGGCTTCCGCACTCACATCGCCGCCGCGCGCCGGACCGGCCTGCCGCTGGTCATCCATTCGCGCGACGCCGACGGCGACATGGCGGCGATTCTCGAGGAGGAGACAGGGAAGGGCGCTTTCCCCTTCATCCTGCATTGTTTTTCGTCCGGGCGTCGGTTGGCGGAAGTCGGCGTGGCGCTGGGCGGCTATGTCTCCTTCTCAGGCATCCTGACCTTCAAGAACTCGACCGAGTTGCGCGCGATTGCCGCAGATGTGCCGCGCGAACGGCTGCTGGTCGAGACCGACGCGCCTTATCTTGCGCCAATCCCGCATCGGGGAAAACGCAATGAGCCCGCCTATGTCGCGAATACGGCGAAGGTGCTGGCCGAGACCATCGGCGTCAGCGAGGCGGAGATCGCCGACATCACCACCGACAATGTCTTCCGGCTGTTTACCAAGATGCCGCGACCGGACGTGACGGCGGCCTGACATGGGCGACCAGCTGCTACTCACCATTCTCGGCTGCGGCTCGTCGCCCGGTACGCCGCGCATCACCGGCGACTGGGGCAATTGCGATCCGGCCAATCCGAAGAACCGCCGCATGCGCACGGCTGCTCTTGTCGAGCGGATCGCAGGGAATGGCGGCCGCACCACCGTCGTCATCGACACCGGACCGGATTTTCGCGCGCAGATGCTACTCGCCTCGGTCAAACACATCGACGCGGTGGTCTATACCCATCCGCATGCCGACCACATTCACGGCATCGACGATCTGCGCGGCTTCGTGCTCGAGCAACGCCGTCGTATCGATATCCATGCCGACCAGCCGACCATGCTGCGGCTGCGCCAGGCGTTTGGCTACTGCTTCGAGACGCCCCCGGGCAGTTCCTATCCACCGATCGTCAGGCCGCATCTCATAGACCATGCCCGGCCGGTGGTGATCGAAGGCGAGGGGGGTCCCCTCACCCTTGAGCCGCTGCCGCAGATCCATGGCGACATCATTTCGCTCGGTTTCCGCGTGGGCGAGCTCGCCTATTGCCCCGATATCAGCGACTTTCCAGCTGCCACAGCAGGAAGGCTTGAAGGCCTTGACGTGCTGGTGATCGACGCGCTGCAGTACAACAGCCATCCAAGCCATCTGTCGCTTGCCGAGGCACTGGGCTGGATCGAGAAGCTCTCGCCGAAAAACGCGGTGCTGACGCATATGCATGTGCCGCTGGACTATGCCGCCGTGATGGCCGAGACGCCGGACCACGTGGTGCCGGCCTATGACGGCATGATGATCGAAATTCCTTTTGAGTCAGAGCGATAGAGACGCCTGTTCACTTTGGCGCTTAGTCGTCAATCCGATTCTCTTTGGTGCTTCGGAAACTGATCGATGGTTCAGAATGTGTTTGTTCTGCTGCTCGGTTTCCCTGGCGTCGGCAAGCTGACGATCGCACGGGAACTCGGCACGGCACTTTCCGGCCAGGTCATCGACAATCACTGGATCAACAATCCTATATTGGCACTGCTTGCCGATGACGGTCGCCGCACTTTGCCTGATTCCGTCTGGGAGCAGACCGCCAAGGTCCGCCAGGCTGTCTTGGACACCGTCGCAACACTTTGTCCTCCCGCCGCCAACTTCATCTTCACGAACTCCGGCATCCAAGGAGACGCGAGAAGCCTGGCGTCCTACCAGCAGATGAAAGATGCGTCGGATCGACGAGGCGCTCACTTCGTGCCTGTGCGCTTGCTTTGCGAAGAGGCCGAACTGGTACGTCGCGTGATGTCGCCAACGCGACGTGACCGTCTCAAGTCGATCGATCCGGAAGTCGCGCGGCACCGCAGCCGAACAGTCGCTGTCCTTGACCCGAAGCACCCGAACAGCCTGACGATCGACGTAACAGCGATCAGCGCGGCGGAGGCGGCTACAAGGATTCACGAACACATCAAGGACCTCGTTGACGTTCCATAATCTATCTTATGCGACTTTCTGATATGGATCACGTAGAGGCGATAAAGCGATCCTATCGACGTGCCCCTCGCCGCGAGCGCTCACATTCGGACTATTGAACAATGACCTCTTCATCTTCCTTTCTTGGCTTTCCCGACTGCCTCGCCGGAGGCTGCGCGCCTCGCATGGTGATCTACGGTGCCGGTCATGGCAGCACCTATCCGGGAAAGGACAGCAGCGGCTATGTTCTGGCCGCCGACGCCATCCGCGCTGCGAGCCAGGACGATGCGCCGCTGGTCGAGCATTGGGATTTCGATCTCGGCGGTCCATTGTTCGACGGCAAGGCGGTCTGCTGCGTCGATGCCGGCAACATCTCGACGGTCATGCATGACAATGAGGGAAACCGGGCGCGGATCGAGGCGAAGACGCGCGAGGTCCTGGCCGCGTCGGCCGTGCCGATCCTGCTCGGCGGTGACGATTCCGTGGTAATTCCCTTTCTCGCCGGCTTTGCCGGTCTCGGGCCGGTCTGGATCCTGCAGATCGACGCGCATATCGACTGGCGCGACGAGGTCGATGGCGAACGCTACGGCTATTCGAGCCCGATGCGCCGGGCGAGCGAG
>NZ_RZSR01000708.1:0-3212 GCF_004023265.1 Mesorhizobium sp. M1A.F.Ca.IN.020.06.1.1 | reverse complement strand
GAATGGTCGCACGCGTCAAAGGAACGCTGACGATCAATGAAAAGGCCCGCGGACCAAGGCTTGGCCTCGAGATCGCCAAGTGGATGTTAGGCAGGCCGTCGGTCCTCGGCCTGCAGCCGGCAATGGGGCACATATTCTGGAAGTCCGACGAGGCGCTCGAC
The DNA here is from genome assembly GCF_004023265.1 of Mesorhizobium sp. M1A.F.Ca.IN.020.06.1.1. Lineage (NCBI taxonomy): Bacteria > Pseudomonadati > Pseudomonadota > Alphaproteobacteria > Hyphomicrobiales > Phyllobacteriaceae > Mesorhizobium > Mesorhizobium sp. M1A.F.Ca.IN.020.06.1.1. The sequence goes on along the minus strand of NZ_RZSR01000708.1, from coordinate 3,051 downwards.
TTTCCCGACCTGCAGGTCACGTTCACCCCTGCAAGCTACAAGCAGGGCTACATCGGCCTGCTCGACGACTTCCCCGGAATGACGTGCGGTGCCTATCAACAGCGCCCCGAGAGCCGAGGCCACGTCCGTATCACGTCCGCCTCGCCTCTAGCCCAACCTGTCGTCAACCCGAACTATCTCGGCGACCCGCGCGACCAGCTTGTCGCGATGGCTGGTTTCAGGCTTGTCCGCAAGCTTTTCGCAGCCCCTGCCATGGCCAGGTTTGTCGAGAAGGAAGAGCTTCCAGGCCCCGCTGTCCAAAGCGAAAGCGAAATCCTCGACTTCGTTCGGCAATACGGGTTTTCGGTCTACCACCTCATCGGCACCTGCAAGATGGGTCCAGCAACCGACCGGACTGCGGTCGTGGACGATCATCTGCGCATCCACGGGCTGGAGAATATCCGGGTCGTCGATGCGTCTGTCATGCCGACGATGCCTTCAGGCAATACGCAGGCGCCCACGTACATGATTGCGGAAAAGGCCGCCGACATGATCCTTGAAAGCCGTCATTGAGAGAACCCGCCATGCTGATGTCTGGGAAAACAGTGGTCATCACCGGCGCAGGCTCCGGCATAGGACGGGCGACGGCAGAACTGCTTGCCGCGCACGGCGCGCGAATCGCGGCTCTCGACCTGGACGAGAACAGCGTGGCACAGACAGTTCACGAACTTGAGGGATCCGGCCATTTTTCAATTGTGTGCGATGTTACCAGCGACGAGGAATGCGCATCCGCAGGAAAAGAGGTGATATCGCGCTTCGGCGCACCCAGCGTCCTGGTCAACAACGCCGGCTTTGCCGAGCACAGCGATTTTCTTGAAACGAGCCTGGATCAGTGGCGGGCCATCATGGACGTCAACGTCTACGGCGCGATCCGTATGTCACAGGCCTTTCTCCCGGCGATGCGCGAAGCCAAAAACGGGAATGTGATCAACGTTTCGTCAGTGGCCGGTCAGCGGGGTGGAAGAGGTTTCGGCGGCGCCCATTATACCGCAACGAAAGCAGCTCTCATCGGCCTTACGAAATCGATGGCGCGCGAATTCGCTGAAGACGGTATTCGCGTCAACGCCGTCGCTCCCGGTTTCACGGAGACCAACATCTTCAAGGGTCGGCTCGACGCCGATACGCGAAAGCAGATGATCGCAGCGCTCCCTCTTGGCCGCGGCGGACAGGCCGAGGATACTGCGGGCGCAATGCTCTACCTCGCATCTGACCTTTCGGGCTTTGTCACCGGTGCGACGATCGACGTCAATGGCGGCGGTAACATGCGCTGACACAGCGCTCAAAGAACACATCAGCTAATTCTTGGGAGGACACCATGAGCGCTGATTTCGAGGTCATCGCGACAGATCTTGCCTTTCCGGAAGGGCCGATCTTCATGCCCGACGGATCGATAATCGTCGTCGAAATCGCCTCAGGTCTGGTGTCGCGCATAGGTACCGACGGATGCAAAACCGTTATCGCATCGCCCGGCGGCGGCCCAAACGGCGCGGCGATCGGCCCTGACGGTTATCTCTATATCTGCAACAGCGGCGGTTTCCATTGGGAAATCAAGAATGGCGGGCAGTTTCCCACCCGGGAGGCCGACGACTACAGCGGTGGCCGCATAGAACGGATCAACATCGACACGGGAAAGGTCGAAGTTCTGTACGACAGATGTGGCGATGTACCTCTCAAAGGCCCCAACGATCTCGTCTTCGACAGGCAAGGCGGCTTCTACTTCACCGAACACGGCAAGCGCCGCAAACGCGACCTCGATATTGGCAGCGTCTACTACGCAATGGCTGATGGGAGCCAGATCAAAGAAGTTGTGTTCCCGAGCGAAATGCCGAATGGCATAGGCCTTTCGCCCGACGAGAAGTCTCTCTACGTAGCGGAGACGAACACCGGAAACCTCTGGGCGTACAACATCGCCGCACCCGGCGTCATCACTCCGTCCTCGCCGCATTTCGGTCGTTACATGAAGGGGCCTCACGATTTCACCAGCTACGACTCGATGGCGATCGAAGAGAACGGCAACATATGTGTCACAAATTTGATCCGCAGCGGCATCGAGGTGATCGCGCCGGACGGCAGCCACGTGGAGTTTGTTCCGTTACTGGACCCGTTGCCGACCAACATCTGCTTCGGCGGCCAAGACCTCAAGACAGCCTACATTACCCTCTCAACCACCGGCAAGCTCATCAAGATGCCGTGGCCGAGGGCCGGCTTGAAGATAAACTACTATGGGATTTGATTGGTTCGGGCTTTAGCCACCGGATACCTAAAGGCGCGCGGCAGCCACGTTGTCTAAGGCCTCGTGCTATCCCATTTGGGGTCGGAACAAGAGCAGTTGCAAATCGATGGGATGGAAGGCTTCCGCTCCGCCGGTGCCAGGTTGGCATCGGTTAGGATGGACAAACAGGGAGCGTTCGAATGGAAGAAATCTCTACCGTTGGCATCGACCTTGCGAAGTCGTGTTTCAGATTCATGCGATGATGCTGCCGGCAATGTTATCGTCCGACGCCAGTTGCGCCGCCAGCAGATGTTAAAGTTCATTGAGCCCGAAGGAACGCAGGTTGCCGATCAGGTCGCGGCTTATCTCCTTGCGGAAGAGCTCGCCAGTTCCGCGCGGTGATCGGCCGGAAGTAGGCGCTGCACATCAGCACCAGCACTTCCGACTGCGTCAGGTCGGTCGCCTTCTGAACTCCACCAACGGCCATGCGAATGGCGTCGGCGTAGGCCGTCCAGGTCAGGTGCTTCCTGCCGCCGGCGACAGCGACCAGATCATACGGCCGGCCGTTCAGCTCAGTCTTAGTTGAAACCGCCCAAGTCCCACATTCAAGCGGAAGCAGAAAGCCAGAGGACCGAGGTCATCTAAGATGCGTTGCCGTAGCAAGGGCGACGAGCGAATTGAGAGCTTCCTCAAATGGATCACGGCGCTCGCGGCCGAGGATGCCGAATTCACAACGGTCCCTTCTTGAAGTCACGGCTCGAAACTGGAGCAACCAACCGAACAGAAAATCATGCTTAAGG
>NZ_RZSR01000707.1:0-3216 GCF_004023265.1 Mesorhizobium sp. M1A.F.Ca.IN.020.06.1.1 | reverse complement strand
GATCAACACCCAGCCGGGCATGACGCCGACGTCTCTGGTGCCTGAAATCGCCGCGCAAGCGGGGCATTCGTTCGGCGAATTGTTGAGTTGGATGGTGGAGGACGCTTCGTGTCTGCGTTGAGGTGGGGCCAGGGCAAAGGTCGCGGGACTGGACCTGCGCGGTTCGGCGTGCCGCTATCGTTCGACCATTTCGTGTTGCCGCGCCAGCTGCGGCGGCCGGTGCGTTTGCTTGCCCGTCTCTGCGATGGCGAGTACGAGGCGCCGCGTTTTTCGGCTGCGATCCTCTCGGCTGCCTTGTTGGTTTCCGCCGGCGCCTATGGGGCCTATCTCGGCGGCTACGCCGACATCATCGTGCAGGGCGTGACGGCCCGAACCGGTTTTGCCGTCGACCAGATCAAGGTCGTCGGCAATCGCCAGACTTCCGAGATCGATATCCTGGACCGCCTCGGCCTCGATGGCTGGACGTCGCTGATCGGCTTTGATGCCGAGGCTGCGCGCGAGCGCATCGCGACATTGCCTTGGGTCGAGGTTGCAGCGGTGCGCAAGATCTATCCTCATACGCTCGAGGTCCGTGTCGAGGAGCGTGAGCCCTTCGCGCTCTGGCAGCAGGGCAATTCGCTTTCGGTCATCGAGCGGTCGGGCGAGGTGATCGCGCCGTTCTCGGGCGGCAAGCAGGCTTTGCTGCCGCTGATCATCGGCACGGGCGCGCCGGCCAAGGCACCGGATTTCCTCGAGAGGATCAAGCGCTATCCCGAGCTGGCGGCGCGGGTCAAAGGCTATATCCGTGTCGGCGAGCGGCGCTGGGATCTCAAGCTGGAGAACGGCATCACCGTGAAGCTGCCGGAAGACGGCGAGGATCAGGCGATCGCCGAGCTCGTCAAGCTTGATCATGACAACGGGCTGTTGACGCGCGACATCGCTGCCGTCGACATGCGGTTGTCCGATCGCCTGGTCGTCGAGCTCTCGCCGGAAGCTGCGACGCAGCGCGAAGCCGCGCTCAGCGACAAGCCGAAGACCCTGATGAAACGCAGGCCGGAGACGAAGATATGAGCTGGCTTGGCGGCGGCGGTGATGCCTCTTCGCGCCGGTCGGGCACGCTGACGGTGCTCGATGTCGGCTCGAGCAAGGTCTGCTGCGTGGTGGCGAAGCTGAAGCCGCGCGAGGACGGCAAGCTGTTGCGCGGACGCTCGCATCGCATCCAGGTGATCGGCATCGGCCATCAGAAGTCGCAGGGAGTTAAGTCGGGCGTCGTGGTCGATCTCGACCGCGCCGAGCATGCCATCCGTCTCGCCGTCGACGCCGCCGAGCGCATGGCGGGGCTCACCGTCGATTCCCTTATCGTCAACATGACGGCCGGCCGGCTGAAGAGCGAGGCCTTTTCGGCAACCATCAATCTCGGCGGCCATCAGGTCGAGGAAGCCGACATCAAGCGCGTGCTCGCTGCCGGCGCCAAGCAGGCGCTGCGGGCCGAGCGAGAGGTGGTTCATTCGCTTCCCGTCGGCTTCTCGCTCGATGCCGAGCGCGGCGTGCGGGATCCCCGCGGTATGGTCGGGGAGACGCTGGGCGTCGATATGCATGTGCTGACCGGCGATGCTGCGCCGATGCGCAATCTCGAGCTTTGCATCAACCGCTCGCATCTGTCGGTCGAGCGCATGGTGGCAACGCCGTATGCCAGCGGTCTCGCGGCTTTGGTCGACGACGAGCTCGAAATGGGCGCGGCCTGCATCGATATGGGCGGCGGCACGACCACGATCTCGGTGTTCTCGGAAGGCAAGTTCGTGCATGGCGACGCCATCGCCATCGGCGGCAATCATGTGACGCTCGACATGGCCAAGGGGCTGTCGACTTCGCTCGACGCCGCCGAGCGGCTGAAGGTGATGCATGGCTCTGCGCTGCCGGGCAGTGCGGACGACCGCGACCTGGTTTCCATCCAGCCGATCGGCGAGGAGGGCGAGCTGCCGCTACAGATCCCGCGCTCGGTGATGACGCGGATCATCCGGGCGCGCATCGACGAGACGCTCGAGCTTTTGCGCGACCGGCTGAACAAATCGGGCTACGGCAACGCCGTCGGCAAACGGGTCGTCCTCACCGGCGGCGCCAGCCAACTGGCGGGCCTGCCGGAGGCGGCGCGCCGCATTCTTGGGCGCAACGTGCGCATCGGCCGGCCGCTCGGCGTGGCAGGCCTGCCGGAAGCGGCCAAGGGGCCGGCGTTTTCGACCCCGGTCGGGCTTCTGATCTATCCTCAAATGGCGAGCTTCGAGAGCCATTCGGCGAAAGGACTTTCCGGTTTCAGGATGACCGGAACGGGCGGAAAACTGCATCGCATGAGTCAGTGGTTGAGAGACAGTTTTTAATTTGACGGGGACAGCCCCAAAGGCGGCCGCAGCGGCGAGGCGGCGGGAAAGGCAAAGGACGGAGACTATGACCATCAATCTCAAGAAGCCGGACATCACCGAGCTTAAGCCACGCATCACCGTGTTCGGTGTCGGCGGCGGCGGCGGCAACGCGGTCAACAACATGATCACAGCCGGCTTGCGCGGCGTCGAGTTCGTGGTGGCCAACACCGACGCGCAGGCGCTGACGATGTCGAAGGCTGAGCGGCTGATCCAGCTCGGCGCGCATGTCACGGAAGGCCTCGGCGCCGGCTCGCAGCCGGAAGTCGGCCGCGCGGCGGCGGAAGAGTGCATCGACGAGATCATCGATCATCTGTCCAACACGCATATGTGCTTCGTCACCGCCGGCATGGGCGGCGGCACCGGCACGGGCGCTGCACCCGTCGTTGCCCGCGCGGCGCGCGAAAAGGGCATCCTCACCGTCGGCGTCGTCACCAAGCCGTTCCATTTCGAGGGCCAGCGCCGCATGAAGACGGCCGACATGGGCATCGAGGAACTGCAGAAATGCGTCGATACGCTCATCGTCATCCCCAACCAAAACCTGTTCCGGCTGGCCAACGACAAGACCACCTTCGCCGATGCCTTCGCCATGGCCGACCAGGTGCTCTACTCCGGCGTAGCCTGCATCACCGACCTGATGGTCAAGGAAGGCCTGATCAATCTCGACTTCGCTGACGTCCGCTCGGTGATGCGAGAGATGGGCAAGGCGATGATGGGCACCGGCGAGGCTTCGGGCGAGGGCCGCGCCATGGCCGCCGCCGAGGCGGCGATCGCCAATCCGCTGCTCGACGAGACCTCGATGAAGGGCGCCAAGGGCCTGCTG
>NZ_RZSR01000706.1:0-3217 GCF_004023265.1 Mesorhizobium sp. M1A.F.Ca.IN.020.06.1.1 | reverse complement strand
CTACCGCTCTGCATGTTGGCCACGCAAAACCGCGACCTGCACCGGCAGCCAACATACTCCATTGCGCCCGATTTGTCTCTTTTCATTGGAACGAGGGTGCGGTGGCCGGCCAGAGCTGCACGCTGGTTCGAGAGGTTTTTTTGCGGTATTCTTATACAGCTACAACGCAGGGCTCCGGGACGCGCAAAGGAGGCTGGATCACTTTGATTGGCCGTGATCCTTTCCCGATTTCCGGGTCATGCGCCTGGTCGAAGGCGAACGTCATGGACACGCGAACGCTTCTCATACTCGGCCTTGGCATAGCCATTCTGTTGGTGCTGGGATTTTTTGCGCTGCCTGCATGACGGCGCCGGCGGCCACACTTCAGCAGCGTCATGCCGGCCGCCTTCGGTCGGGGCGAGCCGGCGCCACCGAAAGAAGCCTGGAAGGGCCCGCTTACTTCGAAAACTGTTTCAGGTAAGCGATGACGTTGGCTACGTCCTGATCGTTCTTGAGGCCGGGAAACGCCATCTTCGTTCCTTTGATCATCCCCCTCGGGTCCTGAAGATACTTTGTCAGCGTGGGCTCATCCCATTTGATGCCGGATTTTCCGGCCTCGTTCATGGCCATGGAATAAGTGAAACCGGGATGCGTGCCCGCCGTGCGCCCGATGACGCCGTGCAGAGACGGGCCGACCTTGTTCTGGTCCTGGTCTGCAATGTGGCAGACCTTGCACTTGGTGAAGACCTTCTCGCCTGCGGCGGCATCCTGCGCCCGCGAAGGGCTTGCGATGAAGATCGTGGCCGACGAGGCGATGAAAAGTGCGATTGCGCGCATGGCAGCATTCCTCCCTTAGAAGCTCGCGGGGTGAAGTTCCTGAACCATGGTCGCCCTGGCGTTCAACTCCGCCAGACGTAGGTTGCCGCGGCTAGAGCGAATCCTCACGGATCGGCAGTAAGAGCGTTGGCGTGTGTTCCAAGGTTGTAGTACACACCAACTTGCCACATTTGGCTCTAAATTCAGATCCTGGAGTGAATACCTTGACCGAACAAGATGAAGTTGAAGACATCGATCTAGTCGGACTGACGGCGGATGTTGTCTCAGCGTATGTGAGCAACAATCCCCTCCCCGTCAGCGGTCTAGCTGACCTCATTGCATCGATTCATTCGTCGTTGTCAGGCGTTCGCCAATCAAGCGACCCCGAGAAACCTGCTCGGGCGCCCGCGGTCAACCCGAAGCGATCGGTGTTCCCCGACTACATCATCTGCCTAGAGGACGGGAAACAGTTCAAATCGTTGAAGCGCCATCTCGACTTGCACTACGGGCTGACGCCCGACGAGTACCGGGCCAAGTGGGGGCTGAAGCCGGATTACCCGATGGTGGCGCCGAACTATGCGGCGCAGCGATCGGCGCTGGCGAAGGCGGCCGGGCTCGGGCGGAAGGCGCCGGCGAAGCAGGCGAAGGGCAATGGCAAAAAGCGCTCTCCGGGATGAACGCGGAGCCTTGCCAGTAACGACGCAAGGCCGTCGATGACAGCCGGTAGGCGGGTCGGTGGTTAAATGTGACGACTGTGGCGCATCCGGTCCGGTCTGCATCGACGAATTCAACGCCATCAAAAGCTGGAATCGTCGTCCCGCAACACCCGACCGGGATTGGAACTGAGCTAGTAACCGGCACTCATCTTCGCCAAGGTCACAGAATACCCGACCGGCGGGGCGCCGATAGGAATGTTTTGATGATCTGGATCCTTGTTGCGGCCGGTGCCCTTGCGCTGGCCGGCTTTGTTGCCCGCCCGGCAAACGCGCAAGAGACTTTCCATGGGTATGATTGCACCGATGACTGCTCGGGACACGAAGCCGGCTATGATTGGGCGGCAAGCAACGACATCATCGACGAGCGAGACTGCGATGGTGATAGCCAATCGTTCAACGAAGGCTGCCAAGCATACGTCGAAGAGCAAGCGGACGGTGCACCCCCGAACAGTCAACCCGACGATGAAAACGACGGGGACCGGGACGAATAGGAATCCAGCCTGCGAGCCGTGGGGCCGCGCCATTGTCGATCAGGTGCTGCCTTCGGCATTCAACCGCAATGGAACTTCGGCTTTGGCTCGGTACCCTCAAATTCGACGCCGACGCGGTCATTCTTTCGCCAACGAACGACAGCTTTGTAAGCGATCCCATCGACCGGAACGTAGAGCAGAAAGCGTGCTGGGATCTGAATGTCTGCGGCCAACCTCAGTTCGGCTCCTTGGGAGTGCTGATTGCGTAGTGAGCAGCTGATTTCCGAGTTTCGGAAACCAGTGATGATCGTTCCGCCCTTCAGCACGCGCGGGCGGTGTTCTCGACGGGGAGCGTCTGGAGGTGGGGTTTCCATAGGCTTACAACGTGAACGGCCTTCCAGTGCTCCGTCGAGCCGAAAATTATGGCTCAAGCAGGGCGGGACCATTGAGCGCCCAACCTGCTCACAATTCCCTCGTCAGGCTGGGTGTCGGCGGCAGTCCTTTTCCTATTTGTAGGCAAACTTGTAGACCGCTCGATTGGTGTCGTCGGTGACGCGAACCCATTCGGTCTCGTCTCGCCTGTCCTGTACGGTTCGGCCGGTCACCCATTCAGCGGCTGCTTTCGGTGAGGTGGTCCTCGCGTAGGCAACAGAGACCGCTTCCAACCCTGACATCATTTCAACGGTGTAGCTGTTCATTGGATAGCTCTTCCATAAAGGGCTTTCAAAGGTCTGAGGACCAAGAGCCCGCTCGCTGAGGGGACAAGCGGCGCTCCAGGGGTCTCTGCTACCCAATGGCGCGATCCTCTTGGCATCGCGCCGCGAAGCCAAACCTGCCGACTGGCGGAAATGTTCCGATGCGACCGAAGTCGGATGGTCTGACGCTTTGGTCCCTACGCTGAAACCAAATCCTCGCGATAACATTGGATGGAACCGGCGGGGAAATGCGCCACCTTCCTCGTCGGCAACCGCTAGATCGATGCCCGCCATCCCGTTGCCCGGGGTGACGGGCATCGTGTTTTCAGCATCCTTGTCCGGTCGCCGCTTCTCTGTTCAGATTGGGAAATAAATGGAGCAGAGGTCGCACATGAAGGTCTATCGGGTGGAAGAGATGGATGGGGACAGCGTTGTGACTAGTCGTACCATCAACGCCAATACTCCATGGGTGGCAGCGGAAACAGCCACGGGCAGTGAGGTCACGGACCTACGCGGTGACGAACAGCGCTGGATCCGGGTC
>NZ_RZSR01000705.1:0-3219 GCF_004023265.1 Mesorhizobium sp. M1A.F.Ca.IN.020.06.1.1 | reverse complement strand
GGAGCGGCCCGAACCCGCCGCAACCTTGGCCGAGCAGGGCTTCACGGCCACTCGTCATACTGTTGCCAGTTTCGCTGTTGCCGAAGATGCGCTGCGCGCAAGGAATTCGCTCAGGCTGTGGTCTGAAGAGGGCCTTGCGCCACGTCTTTATGACACCATTCGGCAGCCCAGGCTTGCCTACGCCTTGAGGCAGATAGGCAGGTCGGACGGCCGCGACTTCTACGAAGGCGCGATTGCCAAGGCGATCGTCAGGGCCGTGAGCGAGGCGGGTGGATGGATCGACGAATATGACCTCTCCACCTACGAAGCGGAGTTGACCGTTCCCATCAGTTCGCGGTTCGCAGACTTCGAAATCTTTACGACGCCCCCCAGCACGCAGGGTTTTTCGTTGCTCGCCGCACTCGCAAGAGTGGAACCGCTCCTGAACGGATCGTTCGATCGGAGGGATCCGGCCGACGTCCATGTCCTGGTCGAAGCGGTGGCGGATGGCCTCAGGCTCCGAGACCTGCACAATGCCGACCGTCGGCATTTCATCGGTCTTGCCGCTTCGACATGGTCAAGAGATGCCGCCAAAAGGTTTGCCGCCGCTTTCGACCGCAAATGGCGAAGCGCTACCGCGGCAGCTCCGACGACGCGGGTCACAAGGGGTGATACGGCGCATCTGACGGTGGTTGACCGACATGGCACCGCGGTCTCTCTCATCCAGAGCCTGTTTTTTGATTTCGGTTCGTGCATTGCCGTGGAGGAAGGCGGTTTCACCCTTCAAAATCGCGGCTCGGCTTTTCATCTGGAACCCGATCTGCCGGGACATCTGGCGCCGGGTCACCGGCCGCCCAGCACGCTCATGCCGACGATCGTTCTCAGGGATGAGAAGCCGGTCCTTTCGTTGGGCTGCATGGGTGGCGATGGCCAGATGCAGACGCAACTCCAGATCCTGATCGATGTCCTGCTGGGCGGCCTTGACCCGCAGCAGGCGGCCTCAAGGCCGCGGTGGTACCTCGACCGGTCCTCGCCCGACGGCGCGGTCATAAAAGTCGAGGCCGGTGTCTTGAACTCGGTCGTGGACGGATTGCGCGCTCTGGGACACCAGGTCGAGGTCTTGGGGGCAAGCGAAGAAGTCATGGGCCATGCACAGGTCATTCAGCTGTTGGACGGTGTCCTGATCGGAGCCGCGGACCCACGCTCCGATGGGCAGGCTCACGCCTTCTGAAACGGATCGAGAAAAACGAGGTAACAAAATTGGCTGATTTCGATGAGCGGCTTGCCGCGTTGCGAGCAAAGTTTGCTGACAGCGCTGAATTTCATGATCCACGATTCCGGCGTGTCGGCGACAAAATCTTCAGCGGCGGCACCCGTCTGGCGCCTTATGCGGGTATTCCGACTTTCGCCAGCCTCCCGTCCAAGGCGATCGATTTCAAGAACCCCGACTTCGGCGACCTTCAGGTCGCCGTCATTGGCGTGCCGATGGATCTGGGGGTGAGCAACCGGCCTGGATCGCGCTTTGGGCCGCGGGCGATGAGATCGATCGAGCGCATCGGGCCATACAATCACGTGCTCGACTGCGCGCCGGGCTTCGACCTCAGAATGGCCGATGTCGGGGACATTCCTTTTGCGAGCCGCTACAGGCTGGAGGAGAGCCACAAGGATATCGAAGCGGCTATCTCCAAGGTCGTCGGCGCCGGCGTCATCCCGGTTTCGATCGGCGGTGACCACTCCATCACCCATCCGATCTTGAAAGCGGTCGGCCGCGATCGCCCGGTGGGGCTCATCCATATCGATGCGCATTGCGACACGGGCGGCCCTTTCGACCAGACCAAATTCCACCATGGCGGACCTATGCGCAACGCAGTGCTCGATGGCGTGCTCGACCCGGTCCGGACGATCCAGATCGGAATCCGGGGACCTTCTGAGTATCTGTGGGAGTTCTCCTATGCCTCGGGCATGACGGTCATCCATGGCGAGGAGGTCCCGCATATGGGCATCGGCGCCATCATCGAGAAGGCAAGGCAGGTCGTCGGCGGTGGACCGACCTATCTGTCGTTCGACATCGACAGTCTCGATCCCTCCTTCGCGCCAGGCACCGGGACGCCTGAAATAGGCGGCCTGACCACGCGAGAGGTGCTCGAGCTCATCCGGGGACTGAAGGGCGTCAATCTCGTCGGCGCCGACGTTGTCGAAGTGGCTCCCCAGTACGATTCGACCACGAACACCGCGCAGGCGGGAGCGCAGGTCCTTTTCGAGATCCTGAGCCTGCTGACGTTCAGCCCCGCGCTCGCCTGAACGTGTCATTCAAGATCGAAAGCTTCAACCGGAAGAGGCCGCATCATGCTCGACAGGCGCAAGTTCTATATCGATGGCGGTTGGGTTGATCCCGCCGTCCCGCATGACCGGGAAGTCATCAACCCCGCGACCGAGAAGCCCGTGGCGGTTATTTCGATGGGAACGGTTGACGACATTCAACGCGCCGTCGGCGCCGCGAAGAAGGCTTTTGCGACCTATGGGCGGACCTCGGTCGACGAGCGGCTGGCGCTGCTGGAGAGATTGTTGGCGATCTACAAGCGGCGCTACGATGAAATGGCGCAAACGATAACGCTTGAGCTCGGCGCACCCATCACGATGAGCCGTGAGCAGCAGGCCGACGTCGGTGTCGGCCATTTGCAGGGCTTCATCGATGCGCTGCGCGCGGTCAAGGCACGGGAAGTGCTGCCGAACGGCGATCTCGTCGTGCGCGAGCCGATCGGCGTTTGCGGACTGATCACGCCCTGGAACTGGCCCATCAATCAGATCGCTCTCAAGGTGGTTCCCGCCCTGGCGACCGGCTGCACCTGCGTGTTGAAGCCGAGCGAATTCACCCCGCTGAACGCGATGCTCTATGCCGAGATGATCCACGAGGCCGGCTTCCCGCCTGGCGTCTTCAATCTGGTGAACGGTGACGGCGTCAATTGCGGCTCGGCTCTTTCGAAACACCCGGACGTCGACATGATGTCGTTCACCGGCTCGACAAGGGCCGGGATAGCGGTCAGCAAGGATGCGGCCGAAACGGTCAAGCGGGTCACACTCGAGCTCGGCGGGAAATCGCCCAACATCGTCTTCGAAGATGCCGACCTGGAGGACAGGGTGGCTGGAAGCGTCGCCGAATGCTTCAACAATTCGGGACAGTCCTGTGATGCCCCTACCCGGATGCTGGTGCAGCGCTCCGTCTACGGAAAGGCCGTGGAG
>NZ_RZSR01000704.1:0-3229 GCF_004023265.1 Mesorhizobium sp. M1A.F.Ca.IN.020.06.1.1 | reverse complement strand
GGCCATGGCCCATCACCACGATGTTCTTAACCTTCAGGCTCTGCACGGCGAACTCGAGCGCGGCAGAGGTCGAGTGGAACTCGCCGTCCGGCTCATAGGGCGGCACGAGATTGCCGACATTGCGCAGCACGAAGAGCTCGCCCGGCCCGGCATCGAAGATCGCTTCGGGGGCCGAGCGGGAATCGCAGCAGGCGACGATCATGGTCTCGGGCGCCTGGCCCTCGCGCGCCAGCGAGCGGTAGCGGTCGCTTTCGGCGGGATAGCGGCCGCTCATGAAGTTGCGATAGCCGGTCAGCAGATGTTCGGGGAGATGGGGCATTGGCGGCTAGAGCCTTTCCGAGGGTTTGGGGGCGGCAGCTCGTTGCGATCGAAAAAGCCTCTAGCGGCAAAAGCCGGTCGCGGGCAATGCCGAATTGCGGATGGCGGCGTCGCAAACGCATGCCGGCCGCCCCGTTCGGTCATGCCCAGATGGCGACCTGAATGCCGAAGCGGTCGGTCAGCGGCGGATCGGGCGAGGGCCGCGCCTCGCCGCTGGCGATGCGGCCGGCGATCAACATCATGGCGGCCGCGTCGAGGAAGTCGTCGCTGGCGGCACCCTTCGGCGGCGCCTGGTCGAGGAAGGTCTTGTCATAGCCTTGCCGGCAAAGCAGCGCCTTGCGCTCCTCCATGCCGGCCGGGTTGATAGTGCCCTTGATCTTCTTGGGCAGGATCATCGCGGTGCCGCCGTTCAGCCGACAGAAGGCGACTTCCGGGTGCGATTCGAAGATGCGGCCGCGTAAATCCGGTCGCGCGATCAACAGCTGGTCGATCTCGCGAATCTTCGAAAAAATACCGAAGGCCTGGATGGAAACGCCGCGCGGCGGATCCGAAGTCGTCATAGCCACCTCGCTTGCCCGCCGGTGCGCGGCATACCAGGCTTCCTCCGTGGTGAAGTTGCCGGTATCGGCGTAAAGCGCAGCGCGCGATGGTATGGCAAAGACGCTCGACTGCCGTGCTCCGAGCAGCGGCCGCACCAGCGCCTCCGGACCGCGACCGCCGCGGTTGGAAAAATCAGGCAGGCCGATCGGCATGTCGACGGCGATCGTGGCGTCGGGCAGGGCGTGTAGCAGAGCCTCGAAAGTCGCGAAGACCGATGCCGATGGCGGCGCGCCATGTTCGCGATGGACGGCGATCCAGCCGGCCTTGCAGCCGTCGACGCCGGCCGGCACGCCGCCGCCTGGCGTCACGCCCGCTTGTCCCGCCCGGGATGAAGGAGATGGCGAAGCTGCACCATCGCCATCGGATGCGAAAGGCTCTGCGCGTCCGTCTCGAGCTGCAGCTCGTCGCCGCCGCGTTTCGCCGTGCGCGCCAGGATCTCGTAGACGGCGGCCGTGGTCGACTGCAGCGCCTTCGCCGCCGGCTGGCCGGAAAGGATGCGGGCGAGATAGACGGCGGCCGTCAGGTCGCCCAACCCGTTCGGCGGCTTCTCGATCAGGCGGTGCTCGGCAAGCAGCGCCTGGCGGCCGTCGAGGAGGAAGTTACCGGTGCCGCCCGCCATCATCGAGGGTGCCGAGGTGACCAGCATGGTGGAGGGACCGGCGTGCAGGGCGGCCGCCGTCACCGATTTGATGTCGGGCAGCGGCGCTCCGGCCATCCATTCGAGCTCGTAGCGGTTGGGCGTGGCGATGTCGGCGATCGGCATCAGCCTGTCGCGCAGCGCGACGGCCGTCGGCTCCGGCACATAGAGCCCGCCCGAATCGCCCATCACCGGGTCGCAGACATAAAGGGCATCCGGCGTCCTCGCCTTGACGGCCGCAACCAGCGAAGCGACGGCCTCCGCCTGGCCGGCCTCACCGAGATAGCCCGAGAGCACCGCGCTCACCTCGCCCAGCCACGGCGCGCGCTCGAGGTCGGCCATCAGCGCCTTGAACTGATCGAGCGGCGGCACGATGCGGGTGGCGCGGCTGTGGCCTGGGTGCCAGGGCAGGATCACGGTCGGCACCGCCCAAACCGGGAAACCCAGCGTCTCCAGCGCGAAGACCGCGGCGCGGTTGCCGACCGAGCCGCGGGCGACATGACTGGAGATGACGATGACCGCGCGCGGCGCGTCGGTTTTATCAGCAATCATGAAATTCGGTTCCTAGCCACTCTGCGTGGCGGCATACACCAGCCACACCAACAGCCCAATGGCGATGATGAGGCCGAGCGTTCGGCCAATGCGGGTGCCCCAAACTTCGATCGGATCGGAGCGGTCGGCATCCGCCGCGGTCACGTGGTCGCGTGCGTCCTTCGCGGTGCGGGCGACGAAGGAAGCGCCGCCCGGCGTCGTTTCGCGCGCCACGCGCTCAAGGATGCGGCGCGATTCATTCTCGTCGTCCCGGCGCTCGGCCATGGCAAATGTCCTTTCCGGCCCGGAGCTTAGCCTGTTCGGTCGCGTATTCACAGGGGCGAGCGGCCAAGATCAGAGCGCTGCCACGACCGGGTCATTTTCTTGCGCACGGATTGTGGTAATGCTTCGCATCACAACTTCTGTCGAGGGGACCAATCATGTTCGCCGAGCGCCTTCTTCTACCCTCCGCTTTCCGCAATTTGCCGGCCTTGCTGATGATGGCCTTCGTGCTGCCGCTGCTTGCCGGCTGCGGCTACAACACCATCCCGACGGCGGAGGAGAATGCCAGGGCGGCCTGGAGCGAGGTGCTCAACCAGTATCAGCGTCGCGCCGACCTGATCCCCAACCTGGTCGAGACGGTGAAGGGCTACGCCTCGCACGAGAAGGACACGCTCGACGCGGTGGTCCAGGCGCGCGCCAAGGCGACGCAGATCACGGTGACGCCGGAGACGCTGAAGGATCCGGAAGCCCTCAAAAAATTTCAGGATGCCCAGGCCGGGCTGACGGGCGCGCTGTCGCGGTTGATCGCGGTCTCGGAAAACTATCCCGACCTCAAGGCCAACCAGAATTTCCTCGCGCTGCAGGCGCAGCTCGAAGGCACCGAGAACCGCATCGCGGTGGCGCGTCGCGACTACATCCAGGCGGTCAGGGAGTACAATCTGACACTGAGGACCTTCCCGTCGGTGCTGTGGGCGACATTCTGGTTCCGCGGCAATGAGCCGTTTGCGAACTTCACCGTAGAGGAAGACAAGATGCAGGTGCCGAAGGTGGATTTCGGCACGAGCACCAAGCAGGGCGGGTGAGCGGCGCGACTCAAATTTATTCGAGCTTGCAGGCCTTGCGTTCCTTCGCGCCCCCCTC
>NZ_RZSR01000703.1:0-3234 GCF_004023265.1 Mesorhizobium sp. M1A.F.Ca.IN.020.06.1.1 | reverse complement strand
CTGCAGACCAATGTCGCCAGCGTCTTCCATGTCGGCCAGGCTGTGGCGCGCCACATGATCCGGCGGGGCCGCGGCAAGATCATCAACATCGCCAGCGTGCAGACCGCGCTCGCCCGGCCGGGGATCGCGCCCTACACGGCGACCAAGGGCGCGGTCGGCAATCTCACCAAGGGCATGGCGACCGACTGGGCCAGGCACGGCCTGCAATGCAACGCCATCGCGCCCGGTTATTTCGACACGCCGCTCAATGCGGCCCTTGTCGCCGACCCGGCCTTCAGCGCCTGGCTTGAAAAGCGCACGCCGGCTGGCCGCTGGGGCAAGGTCGAAGAACTGGTCGGCGCCTGCGTCTTCCTGGCGTCCGACGCCTCTTCCTTTGTCAACGGACATGTCCTCTATGTCGATGGCGGCATCACAGCTTCGATCTGACCTGCCGCCGCGCATGGTCGTCATGGGCGTCACCGGTTCGGGCAAGACGACGGTGGGCGAGGCGCTGGCCCGTGCGATCCACGCGACGTATGTGGATGGCGACAAGCTGCACCCTGAAGCCAACATCGCCAAGATGAGCGCAGGCATTCCGCTTGACGACGCTGACAGGTGGCCATGGCTTGCGAAAGTCGGCGGAACGCTGAGGCTGCAGCCCGCACCGGTCATCGTCGGTTGTTCGGCGCTGAAGCGCGCCTATCGCGATTTCATCACCGAGCAGGCCCGCGCGCCGGTGCTGTTCATCTATCTCGATGGTTCGCGTGAACTGATTTCCCGGCGCATGAGCGAGCGCACCGGCCATTTCATGCCGACCAGCCTGCTCGACAGCCAGTTCGCGACGTTGGAAGTGCCAGGCAAGGACGAGAATGCCATCGCGGTGGCGATCGACGCACCGCTCGAAAAGATTGTCGCGGACATAACGTCCAGATTTGAGGAGCGACCGTCATGACCAACACAGTCGCGCTAATCGGTGCCGGTGCCATGGGCGGAGCGATCGGCGATCGCCTGCTCGCTACCGGCAACCGGCTCTTCGTGTTTGATCTCGACACGACCAAGGTGGAAACGCTGGTTGCGAAGGGCGCCAGCGCCGCGGCCAGCGCGGCCGCGGCCGCCGCAGCGGCCGACTTCGTCATCCTCAGCCTCAATTCCGCGGCAATCGTGCGCCGCGCCGTGTTCGGAGATGGCGGCGTCGCCGCCGGCGCGAAGCCCGGCACGCTGATCATCGACATGTCGTCTATCGACCCCGACGCGACGCGCCAGCTGGCGGCGGACGCCGGCGAAAGGAGTCTGCGCTGGGTCGACTCCCCGCTCTCGGGCGGCGCGCCGAAGGCATTGGTCGGCGAATTGACGCTGATGGCGGGCGGCGCGGCACAGGATGTCGCCGACGCCCATAAGCTGCTGCGCGACGTCGCCAGCAACTATACGCATATGGGCCCGGCCGGTGCGGGGCAGACGACGAAGCTGATCAACCAGGTGCTCTGCGCCCTGAACTTCATGGCTGTGGCGGAAGCGACCCGGCTGGCGCTCGATGCCGGCGTGGACGCTCTCAAGATTCCGCAGGCGCTGAAGGGCGGCCGCGCTGACAGCGCCATCCTGCAGGAATACCTGCCGCGCTTCGCCACCCGCGACTACCGCCGCACCGGCCGCATCGACAATATGGTGAAGGACCTCAACGCTGCGCAGGACCTGGCGCGGCGCACGCATACGGCAATGCCGCTGACGGCGCTGTGCGCCGAGGTACATCGCCTGCTGACGGCCGCCGGACTGGGTGGCGAGGACCAGGCTGCACTGATGGAATTTTTCCGACGCAAGGACGAGGAGGACAACAAATGATCACGCGCTACGCATTGTTCGAGGGCAAGGTGAAGGACGGTCAGACGGAGGCGTTCCGCAGGGACGTGATCGAGACCGTGCTGCCCAAATGGAAGGCGTTCCCGGGCGCGCTCGACGTCCGCGTCTCCTTCGCCGAAAAGCGCGACGACGGCGCGCCGGAACTCCCGATGATCCTGGCGATCAATTACCGCGACATGGCGGCGGTCGACGCGGCCCTCGCTAGCCCAGCCCGCGCCGAATCGCGCGCCGCGACCGAAGCGGTGCTGTCCCGATATTTCGAGGGCCGCATTCACCACCACGTCACCATCGCCAACGAGTTTTCCCTGTCGACGGATTGACGTGCTTAAATCTGGCCCTGAGCCCTAAATGCGCAGGCAAGACAGGCAGCCGCACCAACGAAATCTTAATGTAAATCAAGCGTAATCCCGACCGTTAAAATTGTGCGTTTGGGTTGGGGTTACGCATGCCGGAGTATTCCTCCTTCATCCGGTCGATCCGGGTCCGCTATATTTCGGGATTGCTCGTCTTTGCCCTGGCCTCGGCGGCCGTCATGTTCGCGCTCAACCGCGTGAACTCATACCGCCACGAAGTCGATGCCTTGAGCGCCAATTTCGTCATCTTCTCGCGCGACCTGCGCAACGCCACCAATTTCGCCGAGACGACCGGAACCGTGTGGCGGGCTGAGACCCGCGATGGGCTGACCGCAGCCGCGCGCGGCCATTCCGAACGGCTGATGGGCGAGATCGAAATCCTGAACGCGCAGCTCGCGGCGATCAGGCCGCGGCTGTCGAAGAATACGCTCAATGCGCTCGAATCTGCTTCGGTGAACGACGATCTGTTCTGGTCGGCGCGCGACATGGTGCGCAATTTCAACCTGATGTCGGTGGCCCAGACAGTCGACGAATGGAGCTACCGCGAGATCCGCAACCAGAACGATCTTTTCGCCCAGCCGATGCTGGTGCGCGTGCGCACCGCACTCGATGACGAGCGGCGCCTCGCCGATGCCGCCAGCGACCGGCTGCTCCTATGGGCGAGCGGCCTGCTGATCGCCGTCATCGCCATCGCCGCGGGTCTGATCTTCCGGCCGATGGAGAACGCGATCCGCCGCGCCTTCGCCGAAACCGCAGCATCGTTGTTCAAGGCCGAGGCGGCCGACCGGGCCAAGTCGGAATTCCTCGCCAATATGAGCCATGAGATCCGCACGCCGATGAACGGCGTGCTCGGCATGGCCGAGCTTCTCGCCAAGACCGAGCTGACGCCGCGCCAGAAGACCTTCACCGACGTCATCGTCAAATCCGGCAACGCGCTGCTCACCATCATCAACGACATTCTCGATTTCTCGAAGATCAATGCCGGCCAGCTGACGCTCGACCCCGCCCCGTTCCGCCTGGCCGAAGCGGTCGAGGACGTGGCCACGCT
>NZ_RZSR01000702.1:0-3235 GCF_004023265.1 Mesorhizobium sp. M1A.F.Ca.IN.020.06.1.1 | reverse complement strand
TCAGATAGCCATGCGCGGCATGGATCTCCAGCATGTCGAAGCCGCAGCGCTCGGCCATCTCCGCCGAGGCGACGAACTGGTCGCGCACAAGGTCCATGTCGGCGCGGTTCATCGCCTTCGGCACCTGATTCTGCGGCGACCACGGCACGGCTGAAGGCGCCATCACCGGCCAGTTGCCGGACGGCAGCGGCTCGTCCGTTCCTTCCCAGCCGAGGCGGGTCGAGCCCTTCGGGCCTGAATGGCCGATCTGGGCGCAGATCTTGGCTTCGGTCTCGGCGTGGACGAAATCGACCAGCCGCTTCCAGGCGACCTCATGCTCGGGCTGGTAGAAGCCGGTGCAGCCAGGGGTGATGCGTCCCTCCGGGCTGACGCAAGTCATCTCGATATAAACGAGCCCGGCCCCGCCCTTGGCGCGCTCGGCATAGTGGGCGAAATGCCAGTCGGTCGGGCAGCCGTCGACCGCCTTGTACTGGGCCATCGGCGAGACGACGATGCGGTTCGTGAGCGCCATCTCGCGCAGTCTGAATGGCGCGAACATCGGCGCGCGGCGCAGCATGTTGCCGCCGGCGCCGGCCTTGCGCTGGAACCATTCCTCCGCGCCCGCCAGCCATTCGGCATCGCGCAGACGAAGGTTCTCGTGGCTGATGCGCTGCGAGCGGGTGAGCAGCGAATAGTTGAATTGAACTGGATCCAACCCGAGATAACGTTCGACTTCCTCGAACCATTCGAGCGAGTTGCGCGCCGCCGATTGCAGTTTCAGCACCTCGGTGCGGCGAGCATCTTCGTATTTGCGGAAGGCCGCTTCGAGGTCGGACTCGGACTCGACATAGTCGGCGAGCGCGACTGCGCTTTCCAGGGCCAGCTTCGTGCCGGAGCCGATCGAGAAATGCGCCGATGCCGCCGCGTCGCCCATCAGCGCCAGATTCTTGTAAGACCAGCGCTCGCAAAGCACGCGCGGGAAGTTGATCCAGGCCGAACCTCTGATGTGGTTGGCATTGGTCATCAGCGGATGGCCGCCCAGATGCTTTTCGAAAATGCGCTCGCAGACCGCGATCGATTCCTGCTGCGTCATCGCGCCGAAACCGAAGGCAGCCCAGGTCTGTTCGCTGCATTCGACGATGAAGGTCGCGGTCTCGCTGTCGAACTGGTAGGCATGCGCCCACACCCAGCCATGCTGCGTCCTTTCGAAGATGAAGGTGAACGCGTCGTCGAATTTCTGCGTGGTGCCGAGCCACACGAACTTGCATTTGCGCGTGTCGATGTCGGGCTTGAAAACGTTGGCGAAGGTGGCGCGCGACTTCGAGTTCAATCCGTCAGCCGCAACGACAAGGTCGTGCGTTTCCATGAACGGCCTGGGATCGGAAATCTCGGTCTCGAACATCATCTTGATGCCGAGCTCGCGCGCTCTGCGCTGGAGCAGAATTAAAAGCCGCTTGCGGCCGATGCCGCAGAAGCCGTGGCCGGTCGACACCGTGCGCACGCCGTCATGAATGACGGCGATGTCGTCCCAGTAGGCAAAATGCTTCCTGATCCAGACCGCGCTGACAGGGTCGTTCCTGGTCAGGTTCTCCAGCGTTTCGGCCGACAGCACCACACCCCAGCCGAACGTATCGTCGGGGCGGTTGCGCTCGTAGACCGTCACGTCATGCGCGGCGTCGCGCAGCTTCAACGAGATGGCAAAATAGAGGCCGGCCGGTCCGCCGCCGAGAACCGCAACCTTCATGTCTTGCGATCTCCTCTAGAGCAATTCCAGGAAAAGTGCGTAGCGGTTTCCCGTCCGGAATTGCGTCAAACGCTCAATGGGCATCAGGGACCGCCGAGGGGCCGGCGGTTCCAACATCAGTATCGCGCCTGCCGGCAATTATTTCAAGCTTAAAGTTTCATAATTGAACAATTGCGGCGCGATCAGCTCACTTGGCTGGATCTTTGGGACTCCACAGCACAGTCTCGGCGCCTTTCTCGTAAGCCATGCCGTCGGGATAGCTGATCGCTTCCAGCTGCAGTCCCCAGGGCGCCTGGAAATAGAGGATGGTTTGGCCGGCGGCCGGTCCTTCTTTGACCGGCAGAGGACCCATTCTGGTCTTCACGCCCTTGGCGTCGAGATAGGCCTTCGCGGCGGCGACATCGTCGACATAGAAGGCGATATGGAAGCCGCCGATGTCGCTGTTCTTCGGCGTCAGGTCCTTCTGGTCGGGCGCGGTGTATTTGAACAATTCGATGTTCGATCCATAGCCGCAGCGCACCAGGGTGATCTCCTCGATTACCGCTTTTGGATCGACGCCGAGCAGGTCCTGCATGAAGGTGCCCTTGTCGTCGGCGAACGGGCCGAAGGACATCGCCTTCTTGCAACCGACCACATTGGTGAAGAAGTCGACGGCCTGCTTCATGTCGGGCACGGTGACGCCGGTATGGTCGTGGCCGCGCATGCCGGGGATCGAGTCGGCCGAAGCCATTCCCATTGAGCCGAACAGGATTGCGCCGACCATTGCGCCGCTTGTGGCGTATTTCATGTCACCCTCCTTTGGCGGGCTGACTTTGCTCCCATGCACATCCGAGGCCCGCTGTTCGGTGTGCGGACAAGGTTTGACTTTCTCATGCCGGCGCCTTTGCAGGCGGCTGCAGCCAGTCCGCATCGATCTCAGGTAGCGGGATGGCAGCGAGCAGGTCGCGCGTGTAAGTCTCCTTCGGATTGTCGAAGAGCACGTCGGTTGCGCTGGCTTCGACGATCCTTCCCTCGCGCATGACGATGACTTGCCGGCAGAGCCGCCGGATCACCGACAGATCATGGCTGATGAAGGCGACCGTCAGCCCCATCTCGGCCGCGAGCTTTTCCAGCAGCGTCAGGATCTGTGCCTGCGTCGAGACGTCGAGGCCCGAGACGATCTCGTCGGCCAAAACGAATTTCGGCGACAGCGCCAGCGCCCGTGCGATGCCGACGCGCTGGCGTTGCCCGCCGGACAGCTCGTGGCGGTAGCGGCCGGCAAAACTCTGCGGCAGGCCGACGCGTTGCAGGGCTTCCGCACGCGCTCCTTCAGCCGGTCGCCAAGCCCGTTCTGCCTCAAGGGTGCCGCGATGATGTTGAAGATGGTGTGCCGCGGGTTGAGCGAGGACATCGGGTCCTGGAAGATCATCTGCAGGTCGCGACGCAGCGGTCTGAGCTCCGCTTCCGAAAGATGGCCGATGTCTCGCCCTTCGAAGCTGATCGAGCCGGCGCTCGGCTCGATCAGCTTCGAAG
>NZ_RZSR01000006.1:0-23189 GCF_004023265.1 Mesorhizobium sp. M1A.F.Ca.IN.020.06.1.1 | reverse complement strand
GTAATCCTCCTCTCGCAACGCTAAAAGCTTTGAACGCACGGCCCGCGCCAATCCGGTCCAGTCGAGCAGCCCGAGGATGACGGTGATGCCGAAATAGATCAGGATCGGACTCCAAGTTATCGGCATGATCGCCGCCAGAGCCAGCCATAGCGGAATGCTGGGGATCGATTGCAGAACTTCGATTATCCGTTGAACGATCAGGTCGAAGATGCCGCCGTGATAGCCGGCCAGTCCGCCGATGACTATGCCGAGCAGGAAGCTGAAACTGATGCCGACGAGGCCGATCGTCAGTGAAATGCGTGCACCATAGATGATGCGCGAGAGCACATCGCGCCCCAGCCTGTCAGTGCCGGCCAGGAAGAGCTGGCCGTTTTCGGCAGGGCAGACAAAATGCCTGTCACCTTCGATCAGGCCCCAGAACCGGTAGCTGTCGCCCTTGCAGAAGAAACGGATCCGCTGAACATCATCCTGTTGGTCGATGTAGTTCCGCTTCAGCGTGTCCATATCCAGCGTCATTTGGCGGCCGTAGACGAACGGCCCGACGAACTGGCCGTTGTGGAACAGGTGCACCCGCTGCGGCGGCGCATAGATGTAGTCCATGTTGCGCGTGTGCAGATTGTAGGGCGCCAGGAACTCGCAGATCAGTATCGCGAAATAGAGCACCGCCAGGAATATGCCGGATACAAGAGCAAGCCGGTGCCGTCGAAATTTCCACCACATCAGCCGCAACTGCGACGCCTGAAAGACCTTCGACTGCTCCGGCGTCATTGCCTCGACCGACTGCAGGTCAAAGGGCGCGATGGAAACATAGTGTTGCAGCGGAGCACCCGGAGCGGGAAGTGGCGATTGCGTGTTCATTTGGTACTGCCGCCCTGCAAACGAATTCGTGGATCAAGCAGTGCCAGCGCCAGATCGGAAATCAGCACGCCGATGACCGTCAGGAAGGCGAGGAACATCAGGAACGACCCTGCCAGATACATGTCCTGGCTTTGCAGCGCCTTGATCAGCATCGGCCCGGTCGTTTCCAAAGACAGCACGATCGCCGTGATTTCGGCACCGGAAATGATGGCCGGCAGGATAGAGCCGATGTCCGAAATGAAGAAATTGAGCGCCATGCGCAGCGGGTATTTGACCAGGGTCCTGAAGGGATGAAGGCCCTTGGCGCGCGCCGTCACGACATATTGCTTGTGAAGCTCATCGAGCAGATTGGCGCGCAGCCGCCGGATCATGCTTGCCGTGCCCCCGGTGCCGATGATCAAGACCGGGATCCAGAGATGGGCGAGGATCGACTTCGCCTTGGCCCAGCTCATCGGCTCGCCGAGATATTGCTGGTCCATGAGATGGCCGACGGACGTGCCGAACCAGATATTGGCGAAATACATCAGGATCAGCGCCAGCATGAAGTTCGGGATGGCAAGGCCGAGAAGGCCGAAGAAAGTCAGGCCGTAGTCGCCCCAGCTGTATTGATGCGTGGCCGAGTACATGCCGATCGGAAAGGCGATGAGCCAGGTGAAGAGGATCGTCACGAAGGAAACCAGCACGGTCAGCCACATTCGGTCCCCGATCACGTCGCGAACCGGCAGCTCATATTCGAAGGAATAGCCGAAATCGCCGTGCAGCATCCCGCCGACCCAGTAGAAGTAGCGAATGACCGGCGGCTTGTCGAAACCATAGTCCTTCCGCATCATCTCGATGCGGTCGGAATCCACCGCTTCGCCCTGGGCCCGAAGCTCGGCAACATAGCTGTCGAAATAGTCGCCTGGGGGAAGTTCGATGATCGTGAACACAAGCGCCGATATGATCAGCAGCGTTGGAACCATTACGGCGAAGCGCCAGACAATATATCGAAGCACGCTCAGGACTCTCCAAGCCAAAATGTATCGGGCATGTAGACACCGAAATAGGCGGTCGGGTCGTAGCCGTAGAGCGCCTTGTCAGGCAGATTGCGCAGCCGCGAGGAGGCCAGAACCGGCTGATATGTTCCGTTCACCGTGCCGATCGAAAACACCTGATCGGTGTAGATCGACAGCATTGAATTCCAGATTTCAGCGCGCTCCGTGGCTTCGGTCGATGCGTTCCAGCGCTTGAGTAAGGTCATCAACTCGACCACAGGCGGAAGATCGGGCGCCTCGCCGAGCCTGCCACGAGACAAGTAGTGAGCACCCCAGAGCGGCCATTGCAGTTGGTCGTCAATGGTGGGGGCCAGCTGGTACGGGTTCATGTCGGCGGTCGGCACGCCATTGTCGATGCCCGACCACATCGACATCATGATCTGGCCGCCAAGCGCGCGACTGCGAAAGATGTCGCGCTGCGAAGTCCGGATGAACAGGGCGATACCGATCTGGCGCCAGTGATCGCTGATGAGCTCGAGCGCATCGGTTTCCAGCGTGCTTTCGCCGGCCGTTTCCACGACGATCTGCGCCGGGCGTCCATCGGGAAGTACCCGCAGGCCGTCATCGTCACGCGCCTGAAGCCCGACCTCGTCGAGCAGGGCATTGGCCTGATCAGGATCGTAGGTGACCCAGGCTTTCGCGAATTCGGGCCGGTAGAGCGGGCTCTCCGGCAGGACCGTATCGGCACTTTCCTGCGCCAATCCATAGAACACAGCCATATTGATCTCGCGTCTGTGCACAGCGAGCGAAAGTGCACGACGCACGCGCACGTCGCGAAAAAGGCCACGCCAGACCTGGTCGGCACAATTCAGATTGGGCAGCAGCGCCAGTCGCGAACCCTGTGTGCGTTTCCAGAGATGCATCTTGACCGGGTAGCGCTTCTCCGCGTCCTTCAGGAAGGAGTAATCGCTGAAATCAATTCCCATGCATTGCAGGTCGCTCTCGCCCGCGCCGGTCTTGGCGGAAATAATCGCCGACGAGCTCACATTCATGACAATCCGGTCAACATAGGGTAGTTGCCGGCCATTCTCGTCTATGCGGTGAAAGAACGGATTGCGCTCGAAGACGAACTGCTCAGCCGGCGGCTTGGTCCGGTTCCGCCAGGGATCGAGCGTCGGCAGTTCCGGGTTCTCCGGGCGATACTGCCGCGACATGCGGATATGCAGGAGCGTCCATTTCTTGGCCCTGTTCTCCTCCATCAGACCGGCGAGCCGGAATGGATCCTGGTATTTCTTGTGGAACTGCTTGAGATAGGCGGCCGGCAGAACAAGCGATAACGGCGAAGCAGCCGCGAGCTTGGGCAGGAAGTCGGGATTTGGCGCATCCCAACTATAACGGACCGTCAACGCATCGACGATCTCGAAGCGTGGCGGCTTGCCGTCGGCCAGCAGGGCCGGGGCGAGCCCGCCTTGCGAAAGTTCGTCGTTCAGCCAGACATCTTCCCAGCAATAGCGAAAGTCCTCCGGCGTCAGCAGGCTACCGTCAGACCATTTATGTCCTTCCCGTATCTTGAAAGTGAAGACGCGATCGTCCGCTACCTCGAAACTTTCAAGAATGTCGGCTTGCAAGTTGAGCTTTTGGTCATAGCCGACCAGGCGAGCATATCCGTAGATCGTCATCATCCGGATATCTTTCTGACTGCCGATGATCGTGCGCAGCGTGCCGCCATACTGGCCGGGCTGCCGCCCCATCGCAGCGAGATTCAACACGCGCGGCTTCTTGGGCAAGCGCTCGGAGAGTGCCGGCAGCGCCAGGGCCTTCAGCAGCGGCTGAAGAAATTGCGGCTCCAGATCGCCTGCGTGCAATGTGCCCGGCAAAACCGCCGAAGCCATGAGTCCGAGGACGGTGCGCCGGCTGATCAATGGCGTAGCTCGCTGACATCGGCCGAACGTCGGGCCAACACGAGGTGGCCGCCACCAAGATCGAGCGGCGACAATACATCCTCGTCGCCCTCGTCGCGGAATTGCGGTCCCCATGCGCTGGTGTCGGAAGCGCCGCTGAGCTTCAGCGTCTTGAAATCCATCGGCCTGTCGAGGTCGGGGAAAGGTACTGCGGCGACGAGTGAGCGCGTGTAGGGGTGGATCGGTTTCCTCAGCAGAGTTTCGCGTGGCGCAAGCTCGACGATACGCCCGCCGCACATCACTGCGATTCGGTCTGCCATGTAGTCCACCACCGCCAGATTGTGCGATATGAACAGGTAGGTCAGGCCCAGTTCCTTCTGCAGGTCCTTCAGCAGGTTCAAGATCTGCGCCTGGACAGAGACGTCGAGCGCCGAAACCGGCTCGTCGCAGATCAGCAGTTCAGGGCCCAGCGCCAACGCGCGCGCGATGCCGATACGCTGACGCTGCCCGCCGGAGAAACTGTGGGGATAGCGCTTGATGAAGCGCGGATCGAGCCCGATCGCCTGCATCAGGCTTTTGACAGTGGCGAGTCGGGACGCGGCATCGCCACGTTGATGGATCTCCAGCGGCTCGCTCAGGATGTTCTCCACCGTCATGCGAGGTGACAGCGATGAAACCGGATCCTGGAAGACCATCTGGATTTTGGCGCGCAGCATGCGCAGGGCGTCTCCCTCGCCTTGCAAGACGTCGATCGCTCCATCGCGGCCGTTGAACGTCACAGAGCCGCCGCTAGGGGTGATAGCCCGCATAAGGATCTTGCTGACCGTGGTTTTGCCGGAGCCGCTTTCGCCGACCAGCCCCAGGCACTCGCCGCGCCTGATATCGAAGCTCACGCCGCCCACGGCGCGAACCGTGGTTTGATGATCCCCGCCAAACAATCCGGACTTGCGGATTGTGAAGGTCTTTTTCAGATCCCTGACCGACAACAGGATATCGTCTGGCCCCTTCGACGGCGGCGCCGTCTGCTTGCCGAGCAGGTTCTCGACATTCACCGGCACCTCGCGCAGCGCCTTTAGCCTTTCGCCAGGCTTCAGGTCGAAATGCGGAACGGCTGCCATCAGGCCCTTCAGGTAGGGGTGACCTGGTCGGCGGAATATCGCCTCGACAGGTCCCGCTTCCATGATCTCGCCATGGTACATGACCACGACCTCGTCGGCGACGTTGGCGACCACGCCGAGGTCGTGGGTGATCAGCAACATCGCCATGTTCAGCTTGGTCTGAAGGCCGCGCAGCAAATGTAGGATTTGCGCCTGGATGGTGACGTCCAACGCCGTCGTCGGCTCGTCGGCGATCAACAGGGCGGGCCGGCAGATAAGCGCCATGGCGATCATGGCGCGCTGACGCAATCCTCCTGAAAGCTCAAAGGGATACATATCATAGGCGCGTTTGGGACTCGGAAAGCCGACAAGACCGAGCATTTCCTCGGTCCGCGCCTTGCGCTCCGCCCGAGCCATGGGGGTATGAATCTGCAAGGATTCGCTGACCTGGTTGCCGATCGTGTGCAGCGGCGACAGCGATGTCATCGGCTCCTGAAAGATCTTGCCGATGCGGCTGCCTCTCAATGCCCGGATTTCGGGTCCGTCACGTGGCATCTTCAGGATATCTTGCGTGGTGCCGGGCCTTTCAGGATCGGAGAACAGGATACGGCCGCGAACATGGGCTGATCCCGGCAGAATGCCCATCACTGCCTGGCTGAGAACCGATTTTCCGGAGCCGGACTCGCCCACAAGCGCGGTAACCTTGCCGGGCAGGACGCGAAGATTTGCGCGCCTGACGGCATGCAACGGTCCGCCGATGATGGCAAAAGAGATGCCAACATCCTCGATCCGCAGCAGATCAACACCCGAATTCATTCCACACCAGCCCCAATCTGGCAGGTTCGGAAGCGAGACTAACCTATTGCCAGCTTAGAGCAACTTGGATTCGGAACGGTCGCCAGCGGCGGAACCGGCGAGCGGACTGTCTATCTGGGGCCCTTCGGATCAGGTCGTGGCGGTTACTGGAGCTTGCTCGGGTCGCCCGCCGACAGCCGCGCGGCATCGCGGTGAAGCAACATGACCTGCTCGGCGTCCGATCTTCGGTCATAAACCGGCTCCAGCGCACCGTCTTCATCGACTGCGAGAGCACCCGACAGATCGGGTGAGAGCACCGTCAGCTTCTGCTTGATGCCAGCCAGTTCCTCGCTGCCGAGCGTCAGCCAGTTGCTGGCGCCGCAATAGCTGGCGAATTCCTTGCTGGCGAGAATGCTGTGCGGATATTTCTTGGTCAGTACCTGGAGGCGCTGGACCTCGTTTACAGCCGAGCCGAAGACGGAGAATGTGAGCCGGTCGGTAAGCCCGACATTGCCGAACATCACATTGCCGACATGTAGGCCGATACCAAATTTTATGTCGGTTAGCCCCTTTTCCTTTCTGCGCAGATTGAGATCCGTCACGCGCGCTGTGGCGCTGCGCGCTGCCGCAAGAGCAGCCTGGCAGGCGATCTCGGACTGCGAGCGATGCCTTTCGCAAGGGTAAACGGCGATGAAACCATCCCCGATGAAACTCATGATCTGCCCCCCTTTGCGATTGAAAGGTGCAGCAACGGCGTCGAAAAACTGGTTCAGCGTATCGATATAGATTTCACGGCCGGAGGTTTCGGCAAGCCTTGACGACCCGCGCATGTCGCCCATGACCAGCGCGGCCCGGATTGTATCGCCCTCGCCGCGCTTGATCTGACCGTCAAGCACGCGCCTGCCGGCGTCGCCGCCGAGATAAGTGGTCATCATGTTGTCGGCGAGCTTGGTGAGAACCGCCATCTTGGTTGCCATAGCGAGATGGTTCTGGATGCGCAGCAGCGCCGAAATCATGCTGTCGCTGAATCCTGCGGCACTGTCGGTGGACCAGGACCCCATCATGCCCTGACTGGCGTTGCCGTTGAAGGAATGCACGAAAGCCAAATAGTCGGTGACGCCTATAAGCCTGAGATCATCGAAAACAGGAAACTCCGATGGCAGCGACGGGTCGAGCCGGCGTCGCAGGTGGTCGAGCTTGTTGCTGAGCAGATGATAGTATGGGCTGGTCAGGAACCTGTCGGACGGCGCGCCGGGCTCATTGCGGAAGCTTTCGATTTCTAAGCCTCGGCCGCGAACCCAGGTGAAGCCAAGCGCATCATAAAGCGGATGAAGCATCGAAAAGCTCAAATGCACCCGCTTCAACGGCAGGCCGGCAGCAGCCAGCCGTTCGCAAAAGCCTTTTACCAATGTTTCTAGGTCGTTGCCTGCAAGTACCGATTGGTTCAGCCAATCGGCTACCTTATCCATGAGAATGGTGGAAATTTCTGCTTGCGTCGTGCTCATGCTATCTCGAAACTCCTCGAAGACGAGGCATTGTCCTTTGATCCGCCCACAACACAGTCCGCCAACGACCCCAAGAAGAGATCCCCGAAGTCAATGAAGCCAGCTTTGGCAGGAAAAGCCGGCGAAGAACTTCGCAACTGGCTGTCCGTGCGGGCGAGCGACAGGCTAACTGTATCTATTTACTCGCGGCATTATGTGTCGACGCTGCCGGCCGAGTGCAACCACGATCCTGACATCGAGCAAAGAATTCGCCGGCTCAGACCGCCGTCAGGCCTTTACCACCGTCTCTCGGGCTAGCCCGAGGCGGCCGAAAACATTGCGCGTGTCGACGATCAGAAGGGCGTGATCGGCGATCGCCTGATAGTCGATCGCGTCGTGGTCGGTTGCAACGACGACAGCATCGAAATCCTTCAAGGTCCCCTCGCTCAATTCGACAGACCGACGCCCCTTGATCGGCATATGCTCCCGTGTCGCCGGAATTTCTCTGACGTGCGGATCGTGGAATTCAGCCTTGCCGCCCCATTCCTCGATGAGTTCAATGAGCCGCAATGAAGGGCTCTCGCGGATGTCCGGCACATTCTTCTTATAGGCGAGCCCAATGATGAGAATGCGCGAGCGGCTGAGCGCCTTGCCGCAACGCCGGTCCAGCGCCCTGGCCAGTTCATCGACCACATGACGCGGCATAGCCGTGTTGATCTCTGCCGCCAGTTCGATGAAGCGGGTCGGCAGTTCGTATTCGCGCGCCTTCCACGTCAGGTAGAAAGGATCGATGGGGACGCAGTGCCCGCCAAGTCCGGGCCCAGGATAGAACGGCATGTAGCCGAAGGGCTTGCTCTTTGCCGCCTCGATCACCTCCCAGATGTCGATGCCCATCGCACCGAGCACGACCTTCAACTCGTTGACCAGGGCTATGTTGACCGAGCGAAAGATGTTTTCCGTTAGCTTGACCGCCTCGGCGGTCGCGGTGGTGGAAACCGGAACGACGGTCTCGACCACACCCTGGTAGAAATCCTTCACGAGCGCCGCCGCTTCAATGCCGTCGCCTGCCACGACCTTGGGGATCGTCGCGACTTCAAAGCTGCGGTTGCCGGGATCCTCGCGTTCGGGCGAGAAGCCCAGGAAGAAGTCTACCTTCGACTGCAAGCCGGTTTGTTCCAGGATGGGCTTGATCACGTCGTCGGTGGTGCCGGGATAGGTGGTCGATTCCAGCACGACCAGCTGGCCGAGACGCAGATGCTTCGCGATGGTGCCTGCCGTGTTCCTGACAAAGGAGAGGTCTGGCTCGCGGTTTTTCGTCAGCGGCGTCGGAACGCAGATGACGATGACATCGCAGGCGGCCAGTTCGGTAAAATCCGCAGTGGCGCGAAACCGTCCGCTCGCCACTTCGACAGCAAGGGCAGTGGACGTCACCGCCTCGATGTAGGATTGCCCGCTGTTCAGATTCTCGACCTTCTGGGCTTCAATGTCGAAGCCGAAAACCGGGAAGCCGGCGCGTGCTACCGCGACCGCCAGCGGCAATCCGACATAACCCAGTCCGATCACCCCCACTTGCGCGGTGCGCGTCGAAATCCGGTTCAGCAGACTGTCATATGTCGATCGTGAGGCGTCCAAAAATCTGTTTTCCTCAATGTGGACAGACTGCCCGCTTCCACGGCGAGGCTCATGTGGGCCAAACAACCCCGAGGCATATTGCGGAAAATGGATCTCCGCAAGCCGTCGTCAGGCCGACACCTTCGCCTTCAGGCTTGCGGCAGCCATCGCATAACCGCCGGCGGCGCCGTCGATGAAATGAACATGATCGCGCTGCAGCGGCGAGGCGACGAGGCACGTCATCAAGGCCGATTGCTGGCGGTGCAGGCCATAGGTGCAAATGCCCGCCTCTTCGGCCTGCTGCAGCCGGTGCTCGATCCGCTGCAACAAATCCGCATCTACATCGATGGTCATCTTCAAGCCGTCATCGAACTTCCGGAAATCCGAATTGCTGGCCACGTCGCGTTTGTAGATCTTCGGATCGAACCTCCCGATCGTCCAGCCATATCGATCGGTCACAGCCGCAAGCGACAACAGGAACACTATCCACAGCTTCGACAACCACCGCCTTCCCGCCGGCGCGACGGCCCGGGCCTCGAGATCGAGGCCGGCGGGCGAAAAACCGTAGGCCGGCCCGTTCACCGGCACCGGATGGCCATCGCGTTCCTGTCGACCGACAAGGGCGATGATGTCGGAAGCCAGAACCTGAAAACCGCGCACATCGCGCGAGGCCCCCGGAATGGCTATGATCGAGACGATTTCGCCATGCCGGGCTTCGATCGGGCTCCAGCGGCAGGAGAGACCAGTCAGATCCGGCCGCGCGTTGGCCGGCGCAGGATCGATCAGGTAGCGCCCCGCTTTCATCTCGGCTTCCGCCCAACTGCCGCCGCCGCCGGCAAACATGGCATAGAACACCGCTTCGGAGGCCCGGAACCTCGCTACCCGAACGTCGAGGCCTTGCGCTCTTATATCCGCTATCGGCACGATTGCGGCACGCAAGGTCAGGGCCAACTCGTCCGCCACCCATCGCTGGACGGCCGCCAGGGCGTTGCGCGTGATCTCCAGCGCCGAACTCGGAAACGCCACGAGCGCGCCGTCGCCGCCGAAGACAAAGGGAAGATCTTGCCGACCCAGCGCATTGAGCAGCGCCGAAATGACGCTGGCGCCGGCCATATTCACGGTTTTATAGCGCCCTGCCTCGATCGCCTTGGTCGAGCCGACGATGTCGGCGGTGGCCAGCGCCCAGCCATCGGGAAGCGGCCGATAGTTGTCGATGTCGGCAACGCTTTCGAACTTCGCGAACACCGGCAAGGAAGCGACGAACGGGTCGGACGCTGCGGCTGTTTCCATGAGCATGCAATAGCACATTCCACTGCTTGAAGGTGAAACTCGATCATGCTTCGAAATTGACTTGCGCAGGCTTTCCAATGATAGGCTCCGGCGATGCGAATTGCCTTCTACGCGCCGCTGAAGTCGCCCAATCATGCCGTTGCCTCTGGCGACCGTCAGATGGCACGGATGTTGATCAAGGCGCTTGAGCATGGAGGGCATCGCGTCGATCTGGCATCCGAATTGCGCTTCTATCTACGCGAACCGGAGTCGAAAAGTTTCGATGCGCTCAAGGTCGAAGCCCGACAGGAAGTCGCGCGGCTGACAGAGCTTTGGCAGCGTGACGGCAAGCCCGACCTCTGGTTCTCCTATCATCTCTATTACAAGGCGCCCGACCTGATCGGGCCCGAGCTGGCGTCGGCCTTTGCCATCCCCTATGTGACCGCGGAAGCCTCCTATTCGAAGCGGCGCAACGTCGGTTTTTGGGCCGATATGCAAGCCTTGGTGGCGCGAGCCGTCGAACAGGCGGCGCTGAACATCTGCTTCACGCAAAGGGATTGTCGGGGACTGACAGACGCTCTTCCAGACGCCGTTTTCGGCATGCTTTCGCCCTTCATCGACACATCGGTATTCCGGGAACTGCCGGCGCGTGGTTGTCCGACGCGTCTCGTTACCGTCGCCATGATGCGACCGGGCGACAAGGTCGATAGCTATCGCATGCTCGCGCACGCCCTCGCTCCGATCGGCCACCTGCCCTGGACCATGTCGGTCGTCGGGGACGGGCCTGCCCGTGAGGAGGTCAAAGCGCAATTCGCCGGCCTGCCCGCCGACCGGATCGAATGGCTTGGCGCGATCGAGCCAGCCGCCGTGCCGGATGTCCTCTACAGTGGAGGGATTTACGTCTGGCCGGGTTGCGGCGAAGCTTATGGCGTTGCCTATCTTGAAGCACAAGCTGCCGGCCTTCCGGTGGTGGCGCAGGATATCGCCGGCGTGCCGGAGGTCGTGCGGGATGGCCAGACCGGATTTCTCACCCCGCCGGGCGATGTGGCGGCGTTCACGTCTGCCATTGAAAGGCTTCTGGTCCGTGACGACGAAAGAACCGCCATGGCCGGCAACGCCAGACGTTTCATCCTCGAAGAACGCTCTCTCGCTACTGCAGCGGCGCGTCTTTCCGAACTTCTTGCGAAGATCGCGGTTGCATGACAGTCGATCAGATCTGGCAGCCCTTGGTGGAAGAACTGGCGTGCTGGCGACGGGCGGACCGCAAGGCGGAGTTCTGGTTGCGCGACGACGACGCTGTGGATCCGACGGCTGCGCTTGATCGGCTGCTGGAACTCACCCGTGCATTAGAGGTTCCGCTCACTCTGGCCGTCATTCCGGCGCTGACCGACGAGAGGCTTGTCGTCCGGCTTGACGAGGCGCCGCATGCCTCGGTCGCCATCCATGGCTGGGCGCACCGAAACTATGCGCCGCAGGACCAGAAAAAGCAGGAACTCGGCGCCCATCGGCCACGCCAGGCGGTGCTCGATGAGATGGCCCGCGGGCTGTCGCGCCTAACCGGGTTGCACGGCGCGCGTGCCGTTCCGATGCTGGTGCCACCCTGGAACAGAATCGACGCCGGCTTGGTATCGCAGCTTGGATCGGTAGGATTTGCGGCATTGTCGGTCTTTGGGCCGCCGAAGCCGGCCCCAGTGCCGGTCATCAACAGCAATGTCGACATCATCGATTGGCATGGCACGCGCGGCTGTCGTGATCATGGGTCCTTGGTTCAGGCCATCATTGCGCAATTGCGGCATGCATTCGACGGTGGCGAACCGGTCGGCCTGCTCACCCACCATCTCGTACACGATGAATCGGCCTGGCTTTTTCTCGAACGGCTGTTCACAGTCGCCGCACAGACTGAAGCCTGCGCATGGCTTCCGATCAGGACATTGATCGAGCGTGGCGGGGGTAGAGCAATTCCAGGAAAAGTGTGAGCGGTTTTCCGTCCGGAATGGCGTCAAAACAATAAGATAGAGCAAAATAGCTCAGCGCTTTTTGTGCAATGAGACTGGAAATTTGAGCGTCTGGCCGTCCCGCGCGGCAAAAGCGCCGGCAAACCTGGCTTTGGCCAGTTTTTCGATCTCGTCCAATTGCTCGTCGGTGCGTGTCGGATCGTGGTGGAACAGCCCAAGCCCTCGGGCACCGGCTGCCTCACAGAGTTTGACGCCCTGCTGCCATGTCGAGTGCCCGTTGCCACGGCGGTCTTCCATTTCGTCCTCGGTATAGGTGCAATCGTAGATGACGAGGTCGGCGTCTTCGATCAGGTCGAGCACCGCCTGATCCAGCTTACCCGGCTCGTGCTCAGTGTCTGTGATCACCGCCACGATGCGGCCGCCCCATTCGACGCGGTAGCCTATGCAGCCTCCCGGATGGTTGAGACTGCCGGTCCGGACGACCACTCCTTCGCGCGGCCTTAGAACGTCTCCGGATACGAAATCGCGGCAGTCGATGCTTGCCTTGCAGATGTCGAGCTTGGCCGGAAACCACGGCGGCCGCATGAATTCATCGACCATCTGACGGGTCGTCATGCGTCCCGCAAGATGGCCGGACCAAAGCCTGACCTTGACGCTCCGGTCATAGATCGGTTTGAAAGCCGGCAGCCCGATGATGTGATCGTAATGGCAATGGGTGAAAAACAGCTCGAAATCGGTCACGCCCGAGGCCCGAAACGCTCTGCCGGCAAGCCCTAGGCCAGAGCCGGCGTCGAACAGAAGCATATGCTTGCCGCATCGCATCTCAATGCAGCTCGTGTTGCCGCCATAGCGAGAGAATTCTGGTCCCGATACCGAAATGCTGCCGCGCACGCCCCAAAACCTGACCAGGAAATCCATGCTGCTCCTTCGCCCGTCGTGGCCAAACAACTGCTGCTAGGCGTTTCGTGCGTCGATCAGGTCCGCGGTCGTATGGCTTAGACGATCGGCAAGAACCCGCAATATCTCGATGGTCATCTCCGGGAACTCCTTCATAAGCCTCAGGAAATGATCCTTGCTGATTTTCAAGGCTTCCAGCGGACTTGCCGCTCTGACGGTGGCAGTGCGGGAGCTGTTGCACAAGATGGCGATCTCGCCAACGATCGAATTCGGCGCCAGTTCGGCAACTTTTATCGGCCCGCTGTCGGAATCGACCAGAACATCCGCGCTGCCTGAGAGGATGACATAGGCGGCATCTCCCTCGTCGCCCTGCCGGAAAAGGATCTGGCCGGCGCTGTAGCTCACACGATCGGATGTGAACGCAAGCAGCTTGAGCTTTGTCGGTTCGATGCCGGAGAACAAGGGAACGCGTTGCAGCATTCCAACTTCATCCTTGAGCAGCATTGTCGCAAACCTTCTCAAAATTCGCGTTTGCCAGGCGCCGTATCCCGTGGCCTTGCAGCCAATTCCCACCGACAGAACGATCCCATCTCAATGCCCGTTGGTCTAAGACAGCAGTTCCTTGAAGATACCCTTCCCTGCCAAAAGTGTCTCGAGCGTTCCGTCTTCCACCAATTTACCCGAGTCGAAGACGATAACGCGATCGAACATCATCCCCATTGCCGGATTCGTCACGACCCACACAATTGCCGGCGAATGGCCGTCGCACCTCGCTTCGTCGAGCACGTTTCGCAGCACCTTGTCCTGCGCACGCTGGTCGAGCGCCGACAGCGGCCGGTTGAGAATGAGAAAATCGGGACGCTTGAGCAGGGCCCGGGCAACATCGAGCTTCTGCCGCTGTCCAGCGGTCAGCCGCCTGCCGCCGGCGCCGACGTTGAAGTCCAGGCCAACATCCAGAAGTTCGGCATAAAGCCCCAATTCGTCGAGAATGTCATAGACGATGGAGCGGATGCGATCCGGCGCGTCGGGATGGTTGTTGCCCACACGCCCGAACAGGACATTATCCATGACGCTGGCCGCGGCAATGTATTTGGCAGGATCATAACGTTCGATCGCATTTTGCAGCTCGGACGGCAGGGTTTCATAGAAACGGTTGCGTGCAGCGACGATCTTGCTCATCAGATCCTCGCTCAGCAGACCGAAGCGGTGCCGGGGCTCGATATAGGCAAAGCTCAGTGTAACGATCATGGCGCGATCGTTCTCCGAAACTGCCTCATAGGGCCGGTTCTTGAGCCGTTGCAACAAGGTTTCGTAGGCGGGTATCTCTTCGGCGCCCATGAAGGCGAGCTGCTGGAAGAACTGGTGATCGGGCGGCAGGTCGGCAAACAGCTCGATCGCCTGTTCGGCGATCTCCATGCCCATCTCGAAAAGCGTGCGGTCGAGGCCGGCTTGCCTCAGCACAGACGCAAAATAGGGATTGGCCGCTAGCGCCTTGTCGGCCAGTTCGGGGCCGGCGGCGGCGCCGAAGAGCAGGTTTTGGCCGATCGATGCTTCCTTGTTGTAGGCGCCTGGTTCGAAAGGAACCACCAGTCCGCTCAGCCCTTCCTGTTCCAGCCGGGTTCGAAGCGCCGCACGCAGTTCGACGATGCGCCTGGCGAGTTCCGTATGACGCGTCAGGTCAGCCGAGGAGCGCAAGCCAAGATCCAGAATGTCGCGCGACAGAAGAACCGCGTCGAGCACCCGGCGCACCGCCTCAAAAAGGTCGTGCGGGCCGGTGGCGCCGGCGGAAGCATAGTCGATCCAGTCGCTCCGGATATCGAGGTCCGAATTGCCCGACCGCCGCGCCTCGTGAATGTTCCAGCGCTGCTGGTCTGCCGCAGCACCCTCATAAGGCACTGATGTCAGCGGCGCATGCTTCAACCCGTAGAGCAGGTTATCGCGGAGGCTTGCATGGAACAGGAAAACATCCGACGAGGCGTAGGACATGCGCCGGCCGGTCACCGCTTCGGGAAGTTCAAGCAGGTCGTCGGCGCCCGAAGCGATCTTTCCGCTGTCCGGCCAGTTCAGCCGCGCGAAGGCTTCCGCAAGCGCCTCCGCTCCACCTGTTGCGGTGCTGACCAGCGCCACCGTCTCACCCGGCTTGACCTGGAGCGAGATCCGGTCGAGGAGCATTCCACCGCCATCGTCCGCTATGGACAGATTGATCGCCGACAGCGGGTTGGTCATCGGACCGGGAGCATCGATCGTCAACGCCCCAATTCTTGGCGCAATGAGACCCTCGACGGTGAATTGCTCAACGACCTGCTGGTATTTGACCTGGACATCCTGGCGAGCCTGATCCCAGTCGATCAGTTCCTTCATCGGTCCGGGCAGGTCCTTGTAGGCGCTGATCACGGCCACCAGCTGGCCGACGTCCAGCCGCCCCCGGATGACCAGGTAGCCACCGATCATGTAGAACAGAAAGGGCGTGAGCTGCGCCAGGAAATTGTTGAGGAACTTCACCATGAATTTCCATTGGTAAAGATCGAAGCGGATCTTGAAAATGAGGCCGAGCCGGGCAGCTATGTCGGCGCGCTCGTAGTTTGATGTGTCGTGGACGTGAACCGCGCCGATGCCGTCGACGATTTCGCCGACCCGGCCCGAGAGCGCGCGCGCCGTCAACTGCCGTTCGCGCCCGAGCACGATCAGCCGCCGCCGCATGCGCGGGATGAGGACGATCTGGATCACCACGATCACGACCGCAATCGTTCCGAGCCAGAAGTTTTGCACCATGATGAACAGCATGGCCGTCAGCGCCTGACCGCCGAGCAGCACCGGCTGCAGGAAGGCATCGCCGATGAAGCCCCCCAGCGGCTCCACCTCGTCTTTCACCATGGTCGCCACTTCGGCGGATTTCACGCGTTTGAAGTAAATCGGCGGAAACCGCAGCACGCGATCGATCAGATCGAAACGGATACGCCGCAGCATGCGCTCGCCAAGTCGGCCTTTGTATGTGTTGATGTAGAGTTTGAATAGGCCGTTGATGATGACTAGCAAAAGGAAAACAATACTCAGCGCAAACAGCGTCTCCGTGCGGTCGAGCTGAAAGCCGGAGAAGAACTGCACCTCACTAATGAATGGCAGGTCATAGTGCAGCCTCATGAACGGCTGGGTCGCACCGGGTTCTCCGAAACCCTTACCTTGGATGGGGCCGTTGACGATCAGCTTCGGCAGATCGAAGGATATGAAATACGGGATCATCGAAAGCACGACGATCATCAATATCCAGACCTGCTGCTTCTTGGTGTGCGTCCAGATATAGCGGGCTAAACTGGGTTCCATCCGACCGTGGACCGTTCAATTGCAAGGCTGCAGGACATAGAAGCACCTGCTGGCTAATGGCGCATCGGCAATTTCTTCGTCGCCAACGACATGCTTCGAGCCACAGTGCACCGTGATTGTCCTGCGCTCAACGATGAAAGGACGCTGCGAGGCGGCGCGATCCAGTTCAGGCGCATGGTCGATGACCGCAACACGGGCATTGTTGATTAGCGAAGAAAGCAGCTGGCCAAACGATTGACGGCTGCCGTGGCGTTTTGGCGAACGGCCGCCACAGCTGCGCTGCTGATGCTGGCGCATGAACGCCGATGGTCCGGACTGATGCGACAGCCCCTCTCCGGCACGGGGCAATGGCGAAGCGGCGTGCAGCATGATCAACGTCCGCGAACCAACCAGCCTTGCCGGGGCAAGATTGCGTTGTGTCGCCCGAAATCCCAACCTACAAGACGAGTATGATGGATGTCACGCAACCACGCAATGCGGGCATGGACGGGCACGAACAGGCCTTGGACCTCACGCGGGGAATTGCCGCCTATGTCAACCACCCTCTCGTGGCAGGGCTGGCGCGCGTCATCGCCAGGCATCCGCAGGCCGATATCGCCAACGCCTTCAACCACAAGCAGGTCGCCTGCAAGATGTGGGCACTCGACAAGCTGTTCGATAGCTGCGGCGGCCGGTTCGGGCGCATATGGGTTCTGGGTGGATGGTACGGCGTATTGCCGGCAATGCTTTTCAACGATGCTCGCTTCGACATCGGAGCGATTGATAGCATCGACATCGATCCTGAAGTCGCGCCGGTCGCCCGGACCCTCAACCGGGATGCCGTTGACCGGTTCCGCGCGCTGACGGCAGATATGTACGCCGTTGACTATGTGGCCGCGCAGCCCGACCTGGTGGTCAATACGAGCTGCGAACACATAGTCGATCTGCGCGCCTGGCTTGCCCTGCTTCCGCGGGGCACGAATGTATTGCTGCAATCCAACGATTATTTCAGCGAGCCGACGCACGTCAACTGCGTGGCTTCACTGGCAGCCTTCGAAGCAATGGCGCCGCTACGGGAGGTGCGGTTCGCGGGCGAACTGCCGACCAAAAATTATACGCGTTTCATGCTGATTGGAACTGTTTAACGCATTTCGCTCTAAAGAAGCGTGACGGCTGTCGAATAACGACGTCGCGCGAATCTCACCGGGGCGACGCGCGTTAGCTAGAGTTCCGTTTTCAGGGACCATGTTCGATGTCGCTCGCGCAGGATTTGGGCCGAGCGACGCGCGCCTTCCAGATCGAGACGATGCGCGGACGGCCTCGGTCCAGCAAGCGCCTGTTCGATCGCTCGCGCCAAACCTTCAGGCGTTAGGTCCTTTTCCGTCAGCACCGTTGCAAGACCGAGTTCTTCGAGCATCAAGGCGCGAACCGTCTGTTCGGTTTCCGCGCCCGCTGCAAATGGAACGAGTAGGGAGCGACAACCCGCGCGAAGCACGTCGCAGACCGTGTTGTAACCCGCCTGCGAGACCGAGAGGCGGGCGCCGGTCAGCAGGCTGGCGAAATCCTCGCGGAACCGGAAGACGGACAGGCCCGGCGTGGCATCGCGTGCGATCGCGTCGAAATCGCCTTTCGGCAGGTTGGGACCGGTGATCAAACACCATTTCCAAGCGCTGTTGGCATTCCGCGCCGCTGCAACAGTGGCACTAACGAGGCTCTTTCCGGCAGCCCCGCCGCCAACCGACACCAGAACATCGAAGCGCTCGGAGACCGCGGGCGGTGGCGGCGCGGCAACGAGCCCAGTGTAGGCGACCTTGGCCCTGATCGCCCCGACCAGTGGAAAGGTCTTGTCGATGGTCGCGAAAGCCGGATCGCCGTGGACCATGACAAGGTCGAAATGCCTGTTGATGAGATCGACCGTTTCCTCGTTTCGGCCCGGCTTGACGCGCTCCTGAAGGATATCACGGACGGACGTCGCCAGCAGCGGTCTGGGTGATGTCGCGTCGATGGCCTCGATCAGCGGCAGGAGTTCGAAACGCATCTGCCGGCGTCCAAATGGAAACGCCTCGACAATGACGATATCGGGCCCGCAATCCCGATAGGCCTGCAACAGCATCTCCGAACGCCATCTCCTGAAAGCATCGTCGATGGGTTTGCCCTGCAGGTCGACAAGTCCGGAAAATCCCTCATCGCCGGAGGTGACGGGTGGCAGAGATACAGATTTGACGCCCGATCCTGGAAACCCCGCGATCGGCGCGCCGCCCGTCACCACGGTTACGTCAAACCCGTCATCGACCAGAGCCGCCGCAATGCGGCTGGCGCGCGCAAGATGGCCGATACCGAGGAGGTGCTGGACATAGAAGAAGGCGCGCAGTCGCTTCATTCGGCGGTCCGCCACTCCCGCTCGAAGAGTTCCTTGAGCTGCCCAATGCTTGTCATATGATCGAAATTGGCGCGCACGCGCCACTCTGCAGCGTCACCGAGGCGGGCGCGCAGCACGGGATCACGGATAAGGCGCTCCAGCGCCTGTGCCAGGGCAATTGGATTTTCTGTCGGGACCAGCAGCCCGGTTTCATCCGGAGATAAAAGCTCCGGCACGCCGGAAATATCGGTCGACACGCAGGCGAGCCGCTGGCTGGCCGCCTCAACCAGAACGTTCGGCAGACCGTCCCGGTCGCCATTTGCGGTGATCCTGCAGGCCAGGGCGAAGATGTCGGCGCGGCGGTAGTGCTCAAGCACCTCCTCCTGAGCAAGCGCGCCTCTCCAAGAGACGCGACCATCCAGGCCGAGCTTTTGCGCCAGCGCCTTGAGCCGTTCCAGTTCGTCGCCACCGCCGATATGCTCGAAACGCCACGCCAAATCACCAGGCAGGAGGGCAAGCGCCTCCAGCAAGGTATCGTAACCTTTCTTTTCAACGGCGCGCCCGACACTCAGAACGATAACCGGTTCGTCCGGTGCCGAGCCGTCATGCGGTTTGCGCGCCCCGCGGAAGCTGCCGAAGCGATCAAGGTCGAGCCCATGATAGCTCAGATGTAAACACGAGTTGCCGTTTGCGAGTTTTTTCAGACGGTCGAAGCCGGTTTTCGTGCAGGTGACCGTCCAGCGGGCCGAGGAAAGCTTGCCGGCGAGATCCCAGTCAGGCGAAGTCCAGATGTCCTTGGCATGGGCCGAGCAGCTCCAGGGCAGACCGCGAAGCTGGCTGGCATAGCGTGTCACCGATGCCGGTGTGTGCGCGAAATGCGCATGCAGCCAGCCCACATCTTCCGGCCATTCGGCCGCCAACACGAGCGCTTGCCCGAAGCGGCGTACGCGATTGCGCGTAAAGTCGCGAGGGATGTCGGTAGCCAGCGATCCGAACGCGCGCCAGAAGCCTGGCCGCAGCAGACAAGCAAACAGCGAGCGAGCCACCCGCATCGGTTCTTCATGCAGATATTCCGGCAGATAATGGACGGGCGCTTTGATCTCGTTATGCACCGGATGGCGTTTTGTGTCGGTCGGCCGTCTCAGCGCGACGAGTATCAGGTCGAACCCCGCTCGCTCCAACCCGAGCAGCTCCTGCGCGATGAAGGTTTCCGACAGCCGCGGATAACCCTTCAGAACCACGACGATCTTGCGAGGTTGCAACTCAGTTGATGCCTTCAATGACCGAAAGGTGATGGCCGGCACGCCGGTCGAGCAGTTCCGCGACGATCGCGGAAATATGAGGCAGCCCTTCCAGCCTCAGGTGCGGATTGCTCTGCGATGGGCGGGGCCGATCCGGCAGCACCTTCAGTGTATCGGCAAACCGCTGGGAATCCTCAGCTTCTTCCGGCGAAAGCATCTTGATGAGACCGAGTTCGGCTGCTCGCCGTGCGCGGATCAGTTGCTCCTCGCGCGGCTTGATGCGCGGCACGATCAGCGCCGGCTTGTCGAAAGACAGTATCTCGCAATAGGTGTTGTAACCGCCCATCGCCACTACCGCCTTGGCGCCGGCAATCAGCTCTTCCATGCGGTTGTCGAATTCGATGATCTTGATATACGGGATTTTGGACCCCTTCTTAAGAAACTTGTTGCGCTTGCGCGCCGGCATGTAGGGCCCAAGCACGATCAGCGCCCTATGCTGCAATTGCGGATCCTGCTGATAGGCATCGATAACGTTGTGGATCAGATCGGCGCCGTCGCCGCCGCCACCGGTCGTAACGAGGATATAGTCGCCCTCGGGGCGGTGGCCGGGCAACTCGTTCTTCTGCAGGCTCCGTTGCAGGAAACCGACGAACTTCATCTTTGCCCTGATAGCCGGCGGCACATCCAGGCCGGTCAACGGATCGTAAAAATCCGGCGGACCGTAGGCCCAGACCTTGTCGTAGAACAGGCCTATCTTGCGCATCACATCCCTGCGTTCCCACTCTGCTTCCAGCAGATGCGGCGCATCCATCACCTCGCGCAGGCCAAGCACCAGCGTAGTGCCTCGCGTCTTGAGGTAGGACAGCGTGTCCTCGATCTCACCGCGCAGCCCGAGCGGTTCCTTGTCGACGATGAAGATATCCGGCCGAAACGTCTCGGCTGTGTGGCGAATGATCGACTGGCGCATTCTTAGCGTCTCATGCAGATCGATATCCTTTTCCAGCGAGGTGTATTCGCCGTTGCGCAACTTGATGACGCTCGGGATCTTCACGAAGTCGACGCGGGCGCGGTAGTCGAAGGCGCCGGCGATAGGCGCGCCCGAAATGATAAGCACCTGAAGTCCGTGGAAATCCTCGACCAGGGAATGCGCGATCGTGCGGCAGCGCTGCAAGTGGCCGAGCCCGAACGTGTCGTGGCTGTACATGAGAATTCGAGCATCTTGTACGTGCTGGGTCATTGTCGAACCTCTTTAGAATTCTCGCCTGAGGACCGCGGGCCCCCGCAGGATTCGAACCCATTTCTCGCGGGTCTATCGACCTGTTTTGAACATGAGGGAGCAATTTTTTCAAATTATATTACCCAAGAGGGTTCATATGCTGAGCAGCGTCTGCTCAGCTGCTATGCACATTGGATGCGATGCCCAGCCTATTTGCCTTGTCGGCCTCGTGCGCTGCAGATAGATCACGGCGGATACATGCACTTGTATCGAGACGGGTCGCGGGCTGGCCGATTGCTTGCTTTCAGAAAAGCGGCCAGGGCGATGGCGCTCCTCCCTCGTGGCCGACGCGGCTAAACTGCCCAAGAATGGGCTGAAGATCTTCAAAGACAGCGCGCCGACACAAACCATGATCGATGCCCCAGATGCGGGCGCTCTCGCGCCGCCCACGCAGAACATCGCCTTGTCCCTCAGCCAGACGAATTCAGTAACAGCATTGGCGTTATCCCACCTCCGACCCGATGAGCGAGGGGGCAACCCGCGCGGCCCACCCAAGCGCAGGACCTAACGTCGACGATTGTGCCTTCGAGCGTCGCCCAAGCGAAAGAGCCATATCCTACTCAAATTGAGGTATGACTCCGCGGGGACAGCCTTTCAAGCATGTGCTAATAAAGTCGTTTCGGGGAGGATGCCATGCCGTCCTTGAGGTGGGCTGCAGTTGTCGCGCT
Source organism: Mesorhizobium sp. M1A.F.Ca.IN.020.06.1.1 (assembly GCF_004023265.1). NCBI lineage: Bacteria > Pseudomonadati > Pseudomonadota > Alphaproteobacteria > Hyphomicrobiales > Phyllobacteriaceae > Mesorhizobium > Mesorhizobium sp. M1A.F.Ca.IN.020.06.1.1. The sequence continues at coordinate 1,504 of NZ_RZSR01000006.1, read as the reverse complement.
TGCCGCGAATCTCATCAATGCGACACCGACCATAGCCGCCGAAGCAGTGGGCCGGGCAGTCGTGATCAAGACTGCCGTTACCGGCGCAACCGGACCACTGGTGGTCAGCGCACCCGTTCATCGGGACGAACGAATCAGGACATCCAATACCGGGCTTGGCCAATTCGTGTTCCGGGATGGCACCAAGCTGGCGGTGGGGTGGGGTTCTTCCGTCGTCCTCGACAAATACGTCTTCAACGATGATAATTCGGTGAAGAAGCTCACCATCCGCGCTGCCAAGGGAACGTTTCGCTGGATAAGCGGGAACTCGCCTTCGTCCGCCTACCAGATTGTGACGCCCGCAGGCACAATAGGCGTGCGGGGAACAGCATTCGATGTCCACATCGCGCCCAACGGCAAAACCGCCGTCGTGCTGCTGAAGGGGTCGGCCCGATTCTGCAGCGGCGGCGGATGCAGGGAACTGAAGCGGCGCTGCGATTGCGTGGTCGCGACGCCGTCAGGCGCGATGTCCGACGTTATCAAGGTCAATCGATCTGTGCTCACCACACTCGGCACCTCGCGGGCATTGCCGTTTCTGACCGGCAATCAGCAGCTCTCGGGAGGCTTTGACGCAATCGGCGGAAATTGCGGGCTTACGGCTGCCATTCAGCAGGAGCATACGGCGCGGCCGGAGCGGCGCAACTCACCGGCACCACCCAGTCCGGGCACCCCCGATCCGCCGAGCCCGCCGCGGGGCGACAAAGATGACGGCAACAACGGCCATGGAAATGATCCGGGCAAGCACGATCCCAGCAATCCCGGAAAATCCAAGGGTCCTGGCAAAAAGTAGCGGCAGGGGTGGCCGGCAGTGGCAAGAGCAGCGGATAGCCGCTCTTTTTCTCGGCGCGTCCGTATCCGACTTCGCCAACCGGTCTGGGCCAACTCGCCCCTACGTCGGGGTGGACGAAATTGTTGCCCTTGAACACCACCGAGTCGAGCGGTCGACCGCCCTACATCAATGAAGGTCAGGAGCCGGAGCCGAATTGTTGCTCCGCATAGCCGGCATTCGCTTCCATCGCCGCTCCCGCCCGCTTGCCAACAAAATCATCCGCTCTGCGCGAGATCCGGCCATAGAATTCCTGCAACCCTGTCGGCAGGCCCGCAGCCTTGGCTTTGGCCGCCGCGATCATCTTTCGGGTGCCTGGCAAGCGCGATTGCAACGCCTCCACGAGCTTGCCGTGGAGAAGCCGCAATTCGGCAAAATCCGGCGACGACCCAACGTTTTCATCGCCTACGACGGCATTGATTCTGGTCCTCGTGCTCTTTCCCTTGAGTTCCAGCGATCCCGCGTCGAGCAAGGCCCAGCCTTGCAGCGATCTTACTGTGTCGTCGGACGCGAGGATATCGAAACTCACCGTCTTGCACGTTGTCTCGATACGCGCTGCGATGTTCACCGCGTCGCCAACGGCCGAATAGTTGAAACGCGACTCCGCGCCCATATTTCCGACACAGGCGACGCCGGTAT